>QZKU01000110.1 GCA_003598085.1 Candidatus Abyssobacteria bacterium SURF_5 | reverse complement strand
GTGTCCTCCTCTCTTTGATTTCCCTACAACTACAACCAAAGATTGGAGCACAAAGCTGGCCGCTTTGTCTACTTTTACAGAAATTAGCCTACACTACCGACTATCTATGATCAGTATGAATTAGTAGCCGCTCTTACGGTCGTCCATCTTGCCTTTGTTGTACATCATGCCCTTATCCTTCATGCCTTCGTGCATCTTGTCTTTGTGCATGAAGTTTTTGCCCTCAGCATCCAGGCCGTAATAGCTGTGGATTCTGCGGTTCCAGGCAGGATCGTCGAGGTTCTGCCAATCGGCTTCCACGAACCTCGGCGCGTTCATGAGTTTCTGATGGGTGACGTTCAGAGACAGCATGTCTTTTTCAGGTCCCACTTTCACGACTTGCCACGGGACGGCGACGAATTCGCCTCTCTCATCCGCGAAGGAAAGGATCAGGTATTTTATTTTCCCGTCCTTGCTAATGACGAAATCGTGAACGGTTCCCACTTCGCGTCCTTGCTGGTCAAGGACCGTTTTCTTCATCAGGTCGCCGCTCTTGAAAATGCCATATTCCGCGCCTTCAAAAGAGGCGGACCCTTTCATTCCAGCATCTTCCCCGAATCGACCTTTTTCCATTTTCCCGGTCTTTTCGAAGTCGCGCGATTTATATTCCATTCCTTCATCGGTTCCGTAATAGGTATGGATTTCGCGCTCCCATTCGGGGCCGTAGCTCTGTTCGTCGAAGCTCGGAGCATTTCGGAGTTTTTCAGCGGATGCACTCAATGTAAGTGCGTCTTCCTCCGTGCTCGGCGCAATCATGCTCCAGGGGACAGCTATGAGTTCGCTGCCGAAACCCAAGAAACCTCCCGAAGCAATAAGCGCATACTTCGCTTCGCCATTTGCACCAATGATGATGTTCTGAAGCTGGCCGACCCTCTCACCCTCTTTTGTGAGGACCGGCTTATCCAACAATTCGCTTCCGCGGAAAGCGCCGTGGAATTCCTTGCTCATGGCGCCTTTCTCGTGCATCATTTTGCTTTTATGCTCGTATTTGCTCTTGCCTTCGAATTCGCCCTGATGCTCGAATTCAGTGGAGCCGCTTTTTGCTCCTTCTTCTTCATAATATGCGTTCACTTCCCGCTCCAAGTCGGCGGTGAATTCGCCTTCCGCAAAAGCGGGCGCATTACGAACGGTGCTGCTCCCAAGCGAAAGCATCAGCGTGTCGGTGACAGGAGTCTGAACCGTCGACCAGGGAACTGCGACGACTTTCTCACCGATATCGAACACTCCTCCACTCGAA
Source organism: Candidatus Abyssobacteria bacterium SURF_5 (assembly GCA_003598085.1). Classification (NCBI taxonomy): domain Bacteria; kingdom Pseudomonadati; phylum Candidatus Hydrogenedentota; class Candidatus Abyssobacteria; species Candidatus Abyssobacteria bacterium SURF_5. Next base: position 28,130 of record QZKU01000110.1, on the reverse strand, counting down.
ATCAGGAGGAACTTCACATCGCCGTTTCTCCCAATGATCAGGTTCTCGACTTCTCCGAGCGTTTCTCCATCTTTACTCAAGACATTTTTGCCAATGATTTCATCGGCTTTGTAGAAGCTGTGCATTTTAGCTGCACCATGCATTTTGCCGCTGGAATACATGTCTCCGGCGAACGTCTGAGCCGTAAACAACGTGCTCACGGCAAATGCCATCGCGACTAAAAGGCCAAGCATTTTCATTGTTGGTTTCTCCTTTTATTGGATTCGCCTCATCGATTTTCTTTGAGACGCAGTCTCTTTATCATCGCGTCTCCTCTCTATTTCTCTTTTACATACTATGTCATCCACCCATACCCGCATCTAGGGTCTTTTCCTGAGAGGGAAAGGAAAATAATGTTGATTGATTTGGCGAACATGAGGGTGGAAATCAGAGAGATAATAATGATTATCGTTTGCAACTCTCAGGCGGAGGGGCAGGTAATGGGGACTTCGGCCCAAGGGCTGCGGTTGCCGCCTTGGTCGACCGCGCGGACGCGATAAATGTGCAGTCCCGGCGAATCCTCGATTCTGAAGCGGAACGGGTCCTGTGTGGTTTGTGGATGATGCGCTACCTCGCCGATTTTTTGTTCATTGCGGAAGATCTCGTAAGACGCCAGCGGCGAAGCGCCGGCATAGCTGCAATCCCAGGCGAGATAGATTGCGGGGGTTCCTATTTTATACTCGTAGTATCCGCTGTCGCAGTCGGCGCGGAGCGCGCGGGGCGGAGTCAGGCCTGTGGCCGGCCGCTGAAAGTAGTTGGTGTCGCCGCCGGCTATCTCATAGGTTCGCTCCTCGATGCGCCGCATGTCATCCGGCGAAAGCGGTTCGCGGAGCTGGGCTGCATCGATATTTGAGACGAGCTGATCGACGTGCGGGTCGTCGGAATCGTCGATATTTCCGATTCCCGCAATAAGTATGTCGACTCCTGGCACGCTGAGGGCGTACTGTATAAGCGGCGGTGACGGCAGTTCTTTTGAGCCGACCTTCATGTAGACGTCCTCGGGCTGATGCGAGAACGTGCGGGAGCCGGAGTCGCGGCCGTACATGACGCCGTCGGAGAATATCTTCATGCCGATCACGCCGAGTCCTTTGGCCTTGGCGACGGGGATGACGTTGTTCTGGTGATTCAGGTACAGTTTATCGTTTGGATTGATCGCGATAAGCAGGGTGTCGATGATTCCCAGTCTGTCGCGTTGAATCGCCTCCATGTATGCCGGCGAGTTCCAATGACCTGTTATCCCGATGTGGCGGACCAGTTTTTCTTCGGCGGGATTTGCGCCCGTTCGGTTTGTGCCGTCTCGCAGGTCGAGCAGGCCGGCGAGCGCGCCGATGTGTTCGGCATGGGGATCGGGATTTTCAAGGCCTTCGAATATGGCGTCGACTTCCTCCAATGTATTGATGTTATGAATCTGGACGAGGTCGAGATATGCTCCCTTGGGATAGCCGCCCCTGCCGTCCCCGAATATTTGTGAGAGAGACCTGCGCACGTCGTGTATTGCGTTGCGGACGCGGGCGCCGTTGGAGACTGAGTTCGGTCCCAGGGCCTCGCTTGCTGCAACGGAGTAGCGCATGTGAGTTTTGGACGCGAGAAACAGGTTCTTGCGGAGGCGCCGGTCGTATCCGGGTACTTCGGGAACAAGGTGAAGCCGCCGGAAGGCTTTTCCGAAGGTTAATTGGCTCGGGCCGTAGATGTTGGAGGTATCAAAATAGGTGACGCCCTTCCCCAATGCTTTGTCGATGATTTTCTCGCCGTCCACCCCGCGGCGGGGCCATTGGATAGAGCCTTGCCCGCCGAGACCGAAGGTGGTCGCCATTCGGCCGGTTTTCCCGAGCATCCTGGTCATCAATCCATTTTGGGTGTTTCTCTGTCGACGGCCCATGTTTCGCCTCCATTGGTTCTCGGGGTTCTCGGGGAAAATCCTCTTCTGATACAAGTATGCCCATAAGGCTTTTATGTTGGCTAATGGAGGGGAGGAAGGTAAAAGGGAAAAGGTGAAAAGTAAAAGGGAAAAGAGAAAAAGCGGAAGGGGAAAGGGAGAAGGGGACCAAGGATTCCAGGCGCCGGATAAGGGGGAGGTCATTAGAGATAATGCGAATGGCCTGACCACGCGAGGCGCGTGGCAGACGAGGGGGATTGATGATCCGCATACACTGCTGTCCAAGATTATTTTAAAGATGGCATTCTGGTTCTGAAAGAAAACCATGTTTTCCAAGACTAGATTGGAGTAACTAAACTTGAGGTTATCGTAACAAGAATTTTTTTTTACCGCAGAGGCCCAGAGAGCGCAGAGAAAGAGATACACAGCACAAGGTCACGTTGCTTGAATCTTTTTTTCAATCTTCTTGGCAAGAGGTGTCCGGATATGCGATGGAATGTTGAGACGGGTGATAGGCAGACGGAGCTAATTAGAGGTTTGGTCGCTGGCGGTTTCGGCGACAGGTTGGCGCGGCAGAGAGAAGGAGAAGCAGCTTCCCTTTTTGGGTTTGCTATCGACCCAGATGCGTCCGCCCATGGCTTCGATGGCCATTTTGCAGAAGGCGAGTCCGAGGCCGGTGTCGGTTCGGTGTCCCAATTCGCGGAGTCCTGCCTGACAGAATTTCTCGAAGATCTTCTGATGAAATTCGGAAGGAATGCCGTCTCCGAAATCGCGGACGGAGACGACGATCTCACCGGTGTCGGCGGCGGGCGCGGCGGCAACATGTATTTCGGCTCTTGGCGGACTATGCTTCATGGCGTTGGAAAGGATGTTGGAGAGAACGCGCTCCAGGAGCCGCTCGTCGGAGACGATTTCCCGGGCGGCGGGTTTGATATCAGCGATAACGGACTGGTCTTCTTTGTTCAAGACGGCCGCATAGCGCTCGACGACGCGGTCGAGCAGGTTGGCGAGGTCCAGCGGAGCGCGCTCGATCTGCATGCGTCCGCTCTCGAGTTTCGAGAGTTCGAGCAGGTTGGCGATCATTTCAGATAATTTAAACTGATTTCGCTTTGCGAGTTGTATGTATTCCCGCTGCTGTTCGGAGAGTTGCGCCTGCGGGTCCAGGGCCACCAGGTCGAGGGCCATCATGGTGTTGGTGACCGGATTTTTCATGTCGTGGACGACCATATTGATGAGGTCTTCCTTCAGCGATTCGAGCTCCATCAATTTGCGGTTTTTTTCCTGCATCTCCTCGTTGATGGCTTTGAGCACCTGGATCTTGAGATTTTCCTCATACAGGCGGATATTATCGATGGCGATGCCGGCGGAATTGGCGACCATTGTGAGCAACTGGAGGTGTTCTTCGGAGAAGTGATCGGGCGCCCCGCGGTGGTCAACGTAGATGATGCCGAGTTTGTCGTTTCTGCCGCGGATGGGGACGCACATGGCGGACTTGATGTGGCCGCCGAGGATGCTTTGCCTGTCGGGGAAGCGTTCATCTTCCGGAGCGTTACAGGTGATGACGGACTCTTCCGTCTCGAGCACGCGCTGAGCGATGGTACGGCTGAAATCGACGCCGGTCTCAGCGCCGGCGCCGTTTTTTTTCTTTGAGGCGACCAGGTTCAGCTCGGACTGTCCCGTCTCGAGGAGCATGATATAGCCGCGGTCGGCCTTGAAGAGCGAGAAGATGATTTCCAGGATTTTTTCCGCGAGTTCTCTCACATCGAAAATGGAAGAGATGATTGCATTGATTTCGTAGATGCGTTTCAGATTTTCGTGGGCCTGCCGCAGCGCGACCAGGCTTTTTGGGGATGGGGTGTCCGCGGCGAAAGCACGGAGGATCTTTTTCGAATCGGCTCGTTTGACCGGCACCTCCTCTTGCCGATCGGGTTTTGGATTGACGAAGTATCGCAGGTAGGTCCTTCCGATGGATATCCGATCCCGGTCGCGCAGGCGTTTTCTGCGGACCTGAATCCCGTTAACATACGTGCCGTTTGCGGACTCGGTGTCCTCGATAAAGTATGCGCGGTTAATGAGGGAAATCACTGCATGGTGGGAGGAAGCTGTATCGTCCTCGATCACGACATCGTTTTGGCGCGACCGTCCGATTGTCACGCGTCCCGAGCGGAGGTGATAGACGGTTGGTTCCTTTGAGCCCGAGGAAATCTCCAGAAAAGGCATGATGAACGCTCCCATGGCCAAAAGAACGGATCTTTCAAGCGAAAAGATTATACAGTTCATCCGCGGGATTTGGCAACTCTTGGGAAAAAGACAAGGAAAAAGTTAAAGTTAACGTTCAACTTTGCCGATAGATAAGGGGAAGGAAGAAATTCTTTCCTCTATGAGGAGGACGCGGTGCAGGCGCAATTACAGGAGAAACCGGGCGCGGCGGTAGAACAGGAAAATGCGCTTACGATCCGGCGCGTCAGCGATTTAACGGGTGTCCCGCCCCATACGCTCAGATTTTGGGAGCGGGTAATGCCGCATGTTCTGAAACCGCAGAGGACGGCGGGGGGACAGCGCCGCTATGATCGGCAGGCGGTCGAGTGCGTGCTGGAGATCAAACGTCTGTCGGAGGTGCACGGGTACTCATTGGCGGCCATAGGGCGCCGGCTGAAGGCGGAAGTTGCCTTTTCTTCTCCGCCTCCTTCGGTTAGCCGGGAAGTCGACATCCGCTCCGACCTGATCGACTCGATTGTTCTGGAGATTACCGCGCTTTTAAAGGAAAGACTTCTGCGTTTCCTTCAATATTCCCCGTCAGAAAACGAGCAGGAGCAGACCTCATATGAACCCTAGAAAAGAAGAAAAGTCTTCATCACCGGGATCGATTTCGCTGTGCATGATCGTGAAGGACGAGGAGGAAAACCTCGCTCGATGTGTTGCAAGCGCTCGCGGGCTGGTTTGGGAAGTCAATGTTGTGGACACCGGTTCGACCGATGCAACCGCCGCACTTGCCCGGCGACTGGGGGCGAACGTGAAGTCGATTCAATGGGCAGATGATTTCAGTGGTGCCCGGAATGCGTCTCTTGAGATGGCGCGGTCTGAATGGACTCTGATTCTCGATGCCGACGAGGTTCTGTCACCCGACGCGGCGCCTGCCATCCGCAGGGCGATCGAGGAGACGGACGCCGCAGGGTTCACGCTTCCAACCAGAAATTATACGGATGACGCGTCCTCGGCCAATTTCATCCTCAATGACGGCAGATTTGCGCCGGCGGCTGGATTTCGCGGCTGGGTGGAATCCCGGAAGGTGCGTCTCTTTCGCAACCTGCCGCAGATACGGTTTGAGGGGCGGGTGCACGAGCTGGTGGAGCCCTCGATTCGGCGTGTTGGCGGCAAAATCGAGCCGCTCGACGTTCCGGTACACCATTTCGGCTATCTGAAACCGGAAGCCCTGATGAGGGCGAAGCTGGCGCGGATGAGGAGGCTGGCCGAGATAAAATGCAAGGAAAGCCCGAATGATTACAAGGCGCACTATGAGCTGGGAGTCATCGAGGCTCGTCTCGGCATGATGGAAGATGCAAATTTTTCATTCGAGAAATCTCTCAGACTGGAGGATGGCTTTGCTCCGGCGCACTATGATCTGGGCGTCGTCCTTTTAAGTGCCGGGCGGCTGAGGGAGGCGGCGGAGGAATTTGAGGCCGCCTCGCAGCTTGATCCGAAGAATTACGACTCGCTGTATAATCTGGCGGTAACGCTCCAAAGACTGAACAGGGAACGGGAAGCCGAGTCGGCATACCGCAGGCTGCTTGAGAGATATCCCGCAGATAGCAAGGCATTGAACAATCTTGGCGCCCTCTATGCTTCGATCGGCCGGGTTACTGAAGCTGAGGAGGCGTTCCAGAAGGCTATGAAAGCCGCGCCGGAATGTTCGAGCGTGAAGGCTAACCTCAAGAGATTACGACAGTCAGCTTCATGCGAACCTCCCAATTTCCCGATGCGACCGGCGCCTTCGGGAAATGCGGGAAAGTCTTTTACCCTCAGCACGTGTTTTATCGTGAAAAATGAGGAACAGCAGATAAAGCGGGCCATTGAATCCGTGATGCCGATCTCCGATGAGATTGTGGTGATCGATACCGGTTCCGCGGACGCCACGGCCGAGGTCGCGCGTTCTTGCGGGGCTAAGGTGGAGCGGGCAGAGTGGAAAGACGACTTTTCCGCTGCGAGAAACGCGGCCGTGGAATCCGCGACTTCGGATTGGATACTGGTGATTGACGCCGATGAAATCATTGCTCGTCGGGACCTGGAGAAGATCCTTTCCCTCTCTCCGGCGGGCGAGACGTGGGGCTATTCCATGCTCACCCGCAACTACTCGACCGATCGCCGGATTGTGGGCTGGCAGCAGGTCGAGGTTTCCGATCCGTACGCGTGCGGACAGCCGGGCTGGTTTCCGTCAAGGAAGGTGAGGCTGTTCAGGAAGGTTCCGGGAGTAAGGTTCGAGGGGCGCGTGCACGAGTGCGTCGAGCCTTCAATTCTGAGGGCTGGAAAGCGGATCGAAAATATCGATGTCCCGGTGCATCATTACGGCTACGTAAGAGGACGGGACGCGAAGAGGCGCTATTATCTGGAACTTGGCAAACGAAAGGCGGAGGAATCTCCCGCCAACGCTCAGGCGCAGTATGAGCTGGGGATACAGTACTTGGACGTAGGCGAATATGGGCAGGCGGAGGGGCCGCTTGAGCGGGCGCTTGAACTTGGAGCGCGGGATGAGCGAATCCTTCTGAACCTCGCGATAGCGAAAATTCACCTGAACAAGCTATCCGAGGCGGAGGAACTGCTTAAGGAGGTTATCGCCGCAAATCCCGCGTCGGCTTGCGCGTTTTATAATCTCGGGGTGGTCCTGGAAAAAAGCGGGCGACTGGCTGAAGCGGAACAGCGATACGGGAAGGCGCTGGCGCTCGATCCTCACGATGTGAACGCGCTCGCGAAGCTCGGATATGTGGAGGCTCGCGCCGGCGAATTTGAAGCGGCGCGGGGACTGCTCGAGCGGGCGCTCGCGCTCGATCCGGATCACCGGATTGCGCGGAACAATCTCGAATATGTTGATGCGAAGCTGAAGGGGGCTCATCCCCGGCGGCTCGATCTGACGTTGAACATGATTGTGAGAGATGAGGAGCGCAACCTCAGGGAGGGGCTTGCGCCGATTGCAGCGCTTTTCGATGAGACCGTTGTTGTCGATACCGGCTCTTCGGATTCGACGAGGGAGGTAGCTGAATCACTCGGAGCTACAGTGTTGCGGCATCAATGGAATGATAATTTTGCGGAGGCGAGAAACGTTGCGCTCAGGCACAGCAAGGGAAAGTGGATTTTCTGGCTGGACGCTGATGATCGTCTTGAGCCGAAAGCGGTCCAAACGCTGCGCAAATTCATTGCGAGAGGGACTGCCTGCGGAGTATTCTTTCCGCTCGACTCCGAGATTGGCAGGGGACGAGCGCAAGTACGAAATTACACGCTGAGATTGTTTCCGAACAAGTCGGAATTAAAGTGGCAGGGGGCGGTCCATGAACAAGTCGTCCGAAGCCTGGTTTCCGCCGGAGTGGACCTGGTAAACTGTCCTGACTTCACGATTCGTCACGTCGGGTATTCAGATGATGAAGAAGTTTTGCGGAAGAATCTGCGAAACCTGAAACTGCTTTCTCGCGAGTTGGCGAACAGGCCGAAGGACCCTTACATTCTTTTTGCGCTTGCGCAGGGCTTCCTGTTCTGCGGCCAGGTGGACGCGGCCGCCGGGTGGCTTCGGGAATTGTGGCGGCTGCGCGAAGAAGTCGACATGAAGACCTGGAAAGACGTTTTCTGGCTTGCGGCCGTTGTGCTTTCAGATTGCGCGGCGGCCGGCGGCGATTCCGCCCAAGCCGAGGCGTGGTTGAAAGAAGCCATTGAGCTTTCTCCTCAGAACTGGCTTGCGCATTTCCTGCTCGGGGAGAGGAAGTTTTTGGGAGGCGATCTTGAGGCCGCCTCTCCGCATCTCGAGACGGCGAAGTCGGTAGGAGTATCTCCGACAATTCTTCCACTCGATCTGAAGGAACTTGGAGAGAAACTGAACCGGTATCTGGAGCTATTGGAGAAGGGCTTGCCGGCCAAAATTCGAAAGGCGATCTGAAACACGTGCAAGCGATGAAGACCGAGTGCGAAATCAGTCTATGCATGATCGTCAGAAACGAAGCCAAGTTCCTCCCGCATTGCCTGCGGAGCGTCAGGGATATTGTCGATGAGATCATAGTAGTGGATACCGGTTCGTCGGACGGCTCACCTAAAATCGCGCGGGAGTTAGGGGCGCGGGTATATGAGCACGAGTGGAACGACGATTTCAGCAGCGCCCGCAACAGGTCGATAGAGCTCGCGCGCGGCCGCTGGATTCTCGTGCTCGATGCGGATGAGATCATCGCCGAACGCGACAAGAGGGCAATTGCCGCTCTGCTCAATGGCAGGGCCGCCGGGCATCTTTTCACCTATCGCAGTTATTCGAATGACAGCCGCGACGTTCGTTGGGTCTCGAATGACGGCTCATATGCGGAAGGAAACGGGTGGGACGGCTGGATTGCGGGGCAGGTGGTTCGCCTGTTCAGGCGGGATACCCGCATCCGTTTCGAAGGCGCGGTTCATGAGACCGTGGATTCCTCGATCAGGAGGTGCGGGGGGAAGATTGCGGCGACAGGCATAATTATTCACCATTTTCATGAGAAGAAGGGAAAGGAGAAGCTGCGTGAGAAACAGCTCCAATACTTGCGGCTGTGCGAGCGGAGTCTGCGCGTGCAGGCGCCGAGCGCCAAGGTTTTCTTTGATATGGGGCTGATTCGCCGGCACATCCTGAACGATTTACGGGGAGCGGCGGCGCTTCACGAACAGGCGCTGGAGGTGGACCCGGACCATGTTGATGCACGCATTGAACTGGCGCTGTTGTGCCATCTCCGGCAGGATGCAGCCGGCGCGGCGGAGCACCTGGCGAAGATTTTCGAGAAAGCCCCCGAGAATGCGCCGGCGTGGTTTTTATGTGGTATAATTCTTGAGCAACGCGGAAAAATCGACAAGGCGGTTCATTGTTACGAGCGGGCGCTCGCGGCAAATCCGCATCTTGTTGATGCGCGCGTAAACCTGGGAGCGCTTTGGGCGAAGGAGGGCCAATATGAAAAGGCCCGGAAAGAATGGATGATGGTTTACCGGTTGAATCCCTCCAACGCGAAGGCGCTGCTGAACCTGGGGGCGCTTGAGCTGCGCGAAGGCAAAACCGAAGCCGCGCAGCAGTTTTTTGAGAAAGCGCTTGCATCCTCGCCCGAAAGTGCGCCGTTGTGGAACAACCTGGGAGTTTTGCATGCCGGCACCGGGCGTCTTGATCAGGCAAGACAAGCCTTCAAGCGGGCCCTTGCGCTTGATCCTTCCCGCGAAGATATCAGCCGGAACCTGGCTGCTCTGAATATTCAGGCAGGCGCCGCCCGTCCCTCCGTTTCCACTTGATCTTTATGGCAAAGCGTACCGAACAGAAGGCCGGTTTTTCTTTTGACGGCCCCCGCTCAGTGAAGGCGGCGGAACACGCTTCTGCGATCGATCTTCTCAATCGGACTCTCCGCCCGGGAGGGCCTCCGTCGATTCTTCAGGAGTATCCCCTGGTTTTGAGCGAACGGAACCTGCGGAACATGCGCGTCATTGTGCATGACGGCCGGGTGGTTTCGCACGCGGCGGTTTATTTTTCCAATCTGCGAACGCAAGACGCGATTTTGCGAGTGGGATGCATAGGGTCGGTCGCGACCGATCCCGAATACCGCGGGCGGGGACTTGCCAGCCGGGTTGTTGGAGATTGCCTGGATCTGATGCGCGAGGCCGGATGCCATGTGGCGGTGCTGTGGACGCAGCGGCATTCCTTTTACCGGCGCCTCGGATTGGAGGCCGCAGGCTCCGAATATCTTTTCCGGCTGACGATAGCCGATATCGCGGATGAGCCGCTCTGCAGAGTGGCTCCGTACGATCCGAAGCATCTGGCGGGAATCATGCGCATCCATGAAGGCGAATCGCTGCGGACCGAGCGGTCACGGCGCGAGTATGAGGAGTATTTTTCGATTCCGAAGGCGAGGACGCTGGTTGGCCTGCGGGGAGATTTGGTCACTGCCTATGCGGTTTTGGGCAAGGGCGAAGACTTCAAGGGATGCGTCCATGAATGGGGAGGCGATCCGGCCGATCTCTTTCATCTTGTGCGGAAGCTGGCCGTATCGGCGGGATTGAAAGAGGTTCTGATTTTGGCCCCCGCAGCCGTGAATCCGTTTGTGGATGTGCTCATGAGCAAGCGGGTACCGTACCTGCTCGAGCATCTCGCAATGATGAAAGTAATCGATGCGGCTGCGCTCTCGCGGGTGGTCGATAGTTATTTTTTCCCGCAGGCATCGAGTCATTTCGGCATAATTTCAGATGATCGTGGGATATGGATTCATGTTGGCAAGGAGGGTGCTCATCTTGAGAGGGAAAACATGCTTGTTCGCCTGATGTTTGGGCCGGAGCGCGCGTCGGGCATCCTGAAGGCGGCGCCGCCGGATATGATTCGGACGCTCGAACGCTTTTTTCCGATCCCGCTGTTTATCTGGGGATTGGACTCAGTCTGATTCGCCTTCCTCCGATTTTGCGTCCGTCTTTCTCGTCTGAGTTGCCTGAATATCATCGCCCAAGACGTTTCTCACGTAAAGAATCCTCACCAGGACGATAGCGGTTGCAGTGAGCGGCGAAGCGAGGATGAGGCCGAAAATGCCAAACAGTATGCCGGCGACAACTTGCGCAATAAGAGTCAGCGAAGGAGGAAGTTCCACCGCCTTCTTTTCGACAATCGGCACCAGAAGATAGCTTTCAACCGATTGGATACCCAGATATAAGAGGAGCGCGTATAATGCCGAGTTCAGTCCCTGCGAAAGGGACAGGAGCAGGATCGGGATGTATGAGAGAATGGCGCCGATGTACGGGATGAAGGTAAGCGCGCCGGTGAGGGCGCCGAGCGCCAGGGGCAGAGGAATACCCAGAATCCACAGCCCGGTTCCGGTAAGAGTACCGAGAACAAACATTGAAAACAGCCTGCCGATCAACCACCACTGGAGCACGAAGGCGACGTTGTGCAGGATCTCGCGAGCATGCTTGCGCTTATCGATCGGGATCAATCGAAGGAATCCGCTTACATACAGGTCGGGATCAAAGGAGAAATAGATTCCTATAAAGATAATAATCAAGAATGCGCTGATAAATCCCAAAGCAGTTGAAAAAATGCCGGCGGCTCTTCCCGCGATATCGGTTGCGGAAGAAATCAGAGCCTCCGGGTCCGGCAGCGCGCGGAGGAACGTCCTTCCCACCTCGAATTGTTCCAGGGTCTCCTCGACCTGCTCGATTGCGCGCGGCAGTTCTTCGGCCAGTTGCGTGAACTGATTGATCAATGTGGAACTTACTAACCAGAGGGTCGCTCCAATGACGATCAGCAGGAAAAGATACGTAAGGAGCAGCGCCCATCCGGACGAGATGCGCAGCGTTTCGCTGACCCAATCTGACAAGCTTCGAACGAAGATCGTGACCAGGACCCCGGCGAAAATCAGGAGAAAAGCGTACGAGGCGAATATCAGCAACAGGACAAGGAGAGTGGTTGCGGCGACTATCCCCACCGCAATCAGGATTTTGAAGATGAACTCGGAGTAGCCCGGTTTCAGGTAAGGTCGTTCACCGGTTTCGGCTGCTTTTTCTTTGTTAGCCATAGACTTTCGCGCTTACGATGTGCGCCGTTTCCTCAGGGCAACAAAACGACTTTGTTAAGCCTGCTTAAATATCGCAAAGAGCGTAAGAGGAAGCAATTGCCGGGGCTGCAATTTAGGGCAGCATGCGTGGTATGATCATGAGCAGAGAGGGAGCGTCCGTGCGCCGACATCAGGAGGAGGATGGTTGGTTTTCCGGGTGCGGGCGGGGGTGGCAGTCATTTTAGGGGGGCCTCAGAAATCTGTGCCGCAGAACATAATAGGGATCGCAATACTCCTAACCGGTTTGGCGATTCGTTGTATAATATGATGCGGCCGTACGCAGACGAGGGATCGTAAGAGCGGCGGGGGTAAATGGGATTGGGCAACGACAAAGATGAAACTAATCCGATGGTCGAGGTTTTCCGCGCGATGATCGGGCGGAAGATTGACGGGGGACCGCCTTTCACCACGTGGTTGGACGGGCGCATCGTTTCGTGTAATCCGGGCGAAATGGAGATTCTGTACACGGTTCGGCCGGAAATGGCGAATCCGACCGGACTGCTGCACGGTGGAATGCAGGCGGCAATGATCGATGATCTCATCGGCATGACGTCAACGACCCTCGGCGAAGAAGGCTTCATGCTCACCATCGATCTTCACGTCAATTTTCTAGGGAAAGTGAAGGTAGGCCAGACAATCAAGGCACGCGCCAAGATCATCCGGTCCGGCAGGCAGATTGCGCATGCGATTTGCGAGATTATCGATGACGAGGGGACTGTGGTCGCTCGCGGCGAATCCAACCTGCTGAAGACGGGCTATGTCTCGCAATATCAAGCGCGGACGGATAAGTCTGCGGATAAGCGATAAGGAATGCTTCTTCAACTGTTAATTGTTGTCCTCATCATTGGGCTTCTGGTAGCCGGCCCTTCTTTTGAGAACATCCTGATAACGATTGGGTTTTACGGCGGCATAATCGGCTCGCTGGTCGTCGCCTTCCTGTATGCGGGGAGAGTTTCAGGCGGAATAGCCGATTTTCTCTCGGGTATTCCGGTGTCCGGGAAGACGGACCGGGCAATCGCGCGGGCCGAGCGCAGCGAGTTGGAACGCGGGTATGAAGAGGCGGTCAGGCTTTACCAGCAGATTATCTCGAAGGACAGGAAGAATCCCGCACCGAGGCTGAAACTGGCCGAGCTGCACTTCAAGCTGCGCGATTACGACAAGTATTTACAGCAGATGCACGAGATGCTGGACGCCTGCCGGAAGATGCCGATGAGCGAACGTTGCGCGTTGATAAATCGCATGGCAGACATTTATCTTCAGCGGAAAAAAGATCCTGCCGCCGCCGTCGAAATCCTATCGCGAATCATAGCTGAATTCCCCAAGACCAAATATGCCGGTTACGCCCGCGAACGGATTGCGGGACTGAGATAATTTTTCTCATAGCGCTGCTCGAGAAGTCATTCCACCAGAATCAGGCCGTGAAAAAACCATTCGTCTTCGGAATCTTTTTTGAGTTCGGCGGGGATACCGGCGTTTTTGAGGGTAGCGAAGACGTCGATGCCGACGGCCTCCATTGCAGGGCGCGCCTTTTCCGGGTTGCGGCAGTGTTCGGCGGGGTCGGTGCATTCGCTGCACAGGGGGCACGGTCCGCCGCGCAATCCGAGCGCGAGGTAATGCCCGAGCAGAAAGGCTTCTCGCTCGACCGCGACCACGATGTCATTGATCTCGTGGGGGCGTGTCTTCACGAGGATTCCCCAGCCATATTTGCGGAGCGCTTTCTCGAACTCGGTGGGAGGCGGCGTATTTGGCGGGCACATCTTGGAGGAATTGTAATTTGGACAGCCATAGAGGCATTTATAATAGACGCGCTCGTCGGTCACCACGTGTTCGATGGCAATTTTTTTGGCGACAACGGCGCCTTTTTCCTGCGCGAAGATTTCGAGGCGGTTGAGATCTTTTTGAATCGTTTCCTGGGCCATGTCTGATCCTTGTACGTTGTACGAAAAAACTAGAACCTTTGCTTGATTTTTGCCAACTCCTCTTCCGCGATTTTTTCGGCGGCTTTGCGGGGGAGGATTTTTTTGCTGTGGGACATCTCGAGCACTCGCGCAGTTGCGGTCCGAATCCGCTGAGCGACCTCCTGCAGGACCTCGTGCGGATCGAACTTGCATTGGCCCGAAAGGATGAGGCCAAGTCCGCAGGCCGCGCCCGCGTTGGCGATGAAGTCGGGAATCAGCGCAACGTTCATTTTTTGCAGATGTTTTTCGGCCTCTGCGGTTACCGGGATATTGGCCGCCTCGATCACGAGTTTTGAGGAGATGCGGCGCACGTTGTCCTTGTGGATTGCGTCGGCGATGGCGGCCGGAATCAGTATCTGCGCGTCGACGGCCAGCCAATCCTCGCGCGGCATCTTTGTGTAATCGAATTCAAGAACTGCCCGGTTTATCGCGCCCAATTCGTCGCGCGCCTTCAGCAGGTGCTCGACCGGAATGCCTTCCGGACGATAGATGGTTCCATTGATATCGGCGACCGCGACAATTGTTGCGCCTTTCTGGACGAGGAATTGAGCGGTGCCGGCGCCGACGGTGCCGAAACCCTGGATGGAGACGGTGGCGCCGGCGAGTTGAATTCCGAGGCGGCCGCATGCTTCTTCGGCGCACTCGGCGATTCCGAAACCGGTCATAATCTCCTCGAGATTCGATTCATCCGAGAACATGTCGAAGTCATCGGGCAGATCGACGGTGAACCCTTTAGCCGACATCTTTCGTTTGGCCACGGCGACCGGATTGAGACCGGCCGCCCGGTAGAGATTGAGAATGTCAGCCTTAATTGTTCCCATATCCTCACCGACGAGATAAATCGAGGATAATATCGGCTGGAGCAGTTCGCCGAAACGGGCGATCACCTGCGCCTTGTCGGGGCGGCGAGGATCGGCGTCAATTCCGGATTTGGCGCCTCCGAGCGGGATTCGAGCCGCGGCGAATTTATGGGTCATGGCGCGGGCGAGGCGGCCGACCTCGCGCTCGGGCAGTCCTTGCCGCATGCGCAAACCACCCGCCGACAGGCCGTTGACAAGCGAATCCACAACTACGTACCCCGTAAATTTCAGCGTCTCATCATGTACCTGCAGCCGATAGAGCGGTTTTCTCACGAGGATTCCCTCACTTTCTGATTAATGCAGGAATCGGCAAAGGTAAAGCATTGCAGGGAATAATGCACTATCCTAACAGGCGCACGCTGCAGCGCGCAAGTTTTCCGCGCTTATTTTGCCCGCGATGCTGTTTTGGTGTTTATTGACACTTTTTTGGATGTCGTGCTAAAATAGCACCACTTCCTACCCAAATCAACCAGCAGGGCGAGAGTTATGGCCGAAGAAGTCTATGTCGAAAAGCGGATTGAAAACTTCCGAATCCTGGCTGAAATCGGCCGCGGCGGCATGGGCATCGTTTATAAAGCTCTCGACGAGAAGAAAGACCAGCTTGTCGCCATTAAGGTTCTGCCGCCGGATTTTTTGGCAGACCGGCGAAAAGCGCAGTATCTTGATCATGAATTCAAGATTGCGCTCGAGTTGAACCATCCCAACATCATACGCTTCTACAGGCTCATTAAGGCTCAGGTTCCCGGGAAAAAAGTGAAGCAGGGCTTCCTGATCATGGAACTGGTCGATGGCTGGAATATGCGGAGGCATATACAGGAGCAGGATCTGACCACTTTTCAAGCGGTGGACCTGATCATTACCGTCTGTAATGGGCTGGAGTATATTCATCAGCATAATATTGTCCACGGCGACATGAAACCGGAGAACATTCTCATTTCGCGTTCGGGAGCCATCAAGATCGCAGACTTCGGGTTATCGCAGGCAGACAGCTTCTTCCGACTCTCGCGAGACAAATTGCGCGGAACGAAGAGGTACATGGCACCCGAACAGCTGACGCGAAAGAAAGTGGACGTGCGGACGGATATCTATTCGCTCGGCGTATCCTGTTATGAATTGTTTGCAGGGCAGTCGCCCTACACGGGCAAAACGGCCGACGAGATAACCCGCGAAATAATCGACCGGCGTATTAAACCCACCCCGCCTTCAAAAGTCAAACCTAGTCTCCACCACTACCTTGACAAAGTCATCATGAAGTCGCTGGAGAAGAATCCGGCAGACAGGTATCAGTCAATGCTGGAAATGGTTCTTGATCTGAAGCGCCTTTCGCGTTCTCAAATCTGATTTTTCCAGAAAGAGAGTTACCGGCCCAAAACTCCTCATGATTTACCGTCTGAAAAGGATCGCCGTTTCTGCGGGCTTAATCGGCTATTGCGGACTTGGCTGGATATTGATGGAGGAGGACTATTTCACGCGGGGCCTGGAGAATTCGACGATCCAGCAGGCGATCCACCTGGGGTTGACCGGCCTGCTTGTGCTGGGAGTGATTCTCTGGAAAGGGCATGCTCTCGAGAGAGGGATCGCGCGCCTGTCGGCGCTTCCGGCACGCGAGGCAATTGCCCCATTTGTTGCCACGTTCGGCGTCTTCTTGACGATGGTCAGTTATCCGCGGAGCCAGGCGGTTCTTAACGGGATCGCGTGGGGATTGATGGAAAGCACGCGCCCATTTGTGCAGCAGATGTTTCTGACGGGGGCGCTTGTCGGAATAGCCGTGCTGATGGTCCTTTGTTTGGAGACTTTCGTCCGAGGTCTTTCCCTGAAGGTTCAAAGGGTGGTGTTCGGCAGTCGGAGGAACCGATTTCTTGCGACCTCGGCTCTCCTGGTTTTTCTCGCCACAAACGCGGTTTCCTCTTTTCAGTTTCGCCACCTTCCCATTCTCCCCGAAGAGGTTGGGTATTTGTTCCAGGCGCGCATTTTCAGCGACGGGGGCATCTATGCGGAGGCTCCGCTGCTGGCCGAATTTTTCGCATTTGGCAATATCATCATGAGCGACAAGTGGTTTTTGCCTGCGCCGCCGGGTTTTCCCCTTCTTCTTGCGGTGGGACTGCTTGTAGGAGCCCCCTGGATCGTTAATCCGATTTTTGCTGCGGCGAGCTGCGTGCTTTTGTTCCTGTGCGCTCGAAAAATGTACGGAGAAGATATTGCACGAGGATCCGCGATCTTAATGATCCTTTCGCCGTTCATTTTATTTCTCCTGTCCTTGTATCTTCCGTACAGCCCCCTTATTTTTTTTCATCTTCTTGGCGTTTATCTTTTAACGAAGGGAGTGGAAGGAGGGATTCGATCATCCTTTTTCTTGAGCGGTCTGTCGTTTGGGGGCGGGGTTTTGATTGATCCCCTGATCACTTTTGCGGTTGTGTTCCCATGGATTTTATACCTTGCGGTATTTTTCTGGAGGCGCCGAACGGGACTTTCCTGCGCCGGCGCACTTATGATAGGCGTCGTTTTGGCGTTATGTCTTTTTTACTTATATGGTTTCGCTGTGGGAAGAAATTGGCCGGTATTCGATCCGTCATTCGGGAGCGGGTATCATGCGGGTTTTTTTGCATTTCCGTTCATGGACTCGATTCGGGAAACGGCGCAACGGCTTCTGTACGGAATGGTGAACCTGAACAACCGGCTGCATTATGTCGGGATCTATCTGCTGGGCTGGCCGGTTTTCTCGCTGATTTTCGCTGCGGTTCCCTTTGCGCTTGCGCTGAAGAACAGGTGGGACTACCTGCTTCTGGGCAGCGTGCTCTCATTATGCCTGGTTTTCCTATTCTTTTTTCATGAGAATTCCGCATTTGGTCCGCGGTATTATTGTGCGGCAGGTCCGTTCCTGCTGATACTGGTAGCGCGCGGGATCGACGTGGCGCCTTCGTTGTGGAGCCGGCTGACCGGAAGGGAAGACCTCGATCTGTCGCGGCTGTTTCTGTCGATACTGATCTTTCTCTGTATCGCGTTCAATCTCGGGTACTTCCTGCCGTCGAGACTGCGCCTGTACAATGTCTCATCTCTCATTCACAAGCAGTTGCCGTCGCCATTACAGCAGCATGTGGAGGCGGCGCGCGCTGACAACGCAATTGTTTTCATCAACGATTTTCCGTTCCGCATGGCATATGGCGCCGGGTTCTGGCTGAACGAGCCGTCGCTTGCAGGGAACGTGATTTATGCGCGAGATCTCGGCGAAGATAATCAACTGCTGATGCAGCAGTATCCCGGCCGAAAATATTATCTGTATACCGCCATGAGCGATTCCTTTCAGGAAATGGTGCTTGTTCGCAACTTCCGAGCGGCTTCAACCGCCTCCCCATGAGATTCGATTACGGAATCGCGATAAAACTATTTCTCTCAAGTTGACAAAGCACCTGGCGAGTGTTAGTCTTTGATAGGATGCATGGTCATCATGCAGTGAAGTAAGGAGTATCGAGGTATGAAGACCGCCCGCCGTGAACATTCCAACCTTCTCACGCCCGCCCAAATCTACGAGCACTTGAACAGTTACGTGATCGGCCAAGAGTGGGCGAAACGTGTAATCGCGATTGCAGCCTACAATCATCAGAAGCGGGTTCTTACGAAGAAGGACGACAAGCCGAACCCGATCAAGAAATCGAACATTCTGATGATTGGCCCCACGGGATGCGGGAAGACCCATATCGCGAGAAATCTGGCAACGATACTTGAGATGCCGTTTACTGTGGTCGATGCGACGGAATATACGGAAGCCGGCTATTACGGCAAAGACGTCGAAGTGATGATTGCCGAACTGCTCTTCAAGACCGGCGGCCGAACTGAGGAGACCCAGAAGGGGATTATCTTCATCGATGAGATTGACAAAATAGCGCGCCGCAGCCATGGCGCCCGTACCGGCGCGGGCAGCCGTGACATAGGAGGCGAAGGTGTGCAGCAGGCCCTCCTGAAACTGCTGGAGGGTTCGGAGATTTTTGTTCCCATGAACGTCACCCAGCACTGGAGCAAACACGACTTTGTGCTTGTCGACACCTCTGAGATCCTTTTCATTTGTGCGGGCACATTCTCGGATATGCCGCTTATACAGCGCGAGAGCACCCGGGTGGGTTTTCGGAGTTTGCGGGGGATCGAGAGGGAAAAGCGCAGGAAGATTTCGACGGACGACCTGCTCGAGTACGGCATGCTGGCGGAATTCGTTGGGAGACTGCCGGTCCTTGTGGAGCTCGAGCCGCTGACTGCGGAAGAGATGATGCGGATTCTCAAGGAACCGCCGGACTCAATTTTGAAGGAGTATGCTCACCTATTGAGTATAGATGATATCGAATTGAAGTTTACTGAAGGCGCCCTTGAACTGGTGATCGGGCACGCAATGAAGACGAAGATGGGCGCGCGTGGATTACGGGGCATCCTCGAGGAAGTTATGCATGATGTCATGTTTGATGCGCCTGCCTCACGAGGGAAGAAGGTAACCGTCAGCAAAAGATTTGTCGAGAGCAAGTTAGTCGCATCCGGATGACCGGCAAGAGAGAAACAGATTGCTTCCTCATGTCGGACGAAGCTTCAGCTTTCGCGACCTTCATGAAGTCCCGTCATTGAAATCAATTTTCCTTATGTGTTATAAGTAAATGATGAAATAATGAGCGTCCTTTTTTGAGAATGGGTGGGCGAATAAAACGTTTATCTGCCGAGGAGGCGGCAATAAGTATCTTGCCTGTTTTGCAGGATCAAAGAGATATTACGAGGGATGTGGATAAGGCGCCGGCCTCTGTTGTACGCGTTCTTAAGCATATCCTTCTGTTGTTTTCTCCAGCATATATCGGGTTGTATCTCATCATTGCCTTGTGCAGGATCCGGTACCCTTTCCAATTGGAATGGATGGAAGGCGGGGTTCTGGAGCATGTCAGGCGGATTCTTTCCGGCGAACAACTGTACGTGAGGCCCTCGCTGGACTTCATTACCTTCTTGTATACGCCATTTTACTATTATCTCAGCGCGGCTGTATCCAAAGCGACCGGTTTCGGATTTTTCCCGCTCAGGCTTGTCTCTCTTCTTTCATCGCTTGCAAGTCTTCTGTTCATTTTTCTAATCGTCAAACGGGAGACCGCGAGCAGATTTGCGGCGGCCTTGGCCGCCGGCCTTTTTGCCGCCACTTTTCACATAAGCGGCGCGTGGTTCGACATTGGAAGAGTCGATATGCTGTTCGTGGCGCTGCTGTTGCCTTGCATTTACCTGATCAGGTTCAAAGAGTCGGCTTATTCATTGATGCTTGCTGGACTTCTGGTCTCCCTGTCCTTCCTGACCAAGCAACTGGCGCTGTTCATCTCTTTGCCGATGGCGGTCTACTGCCTTCTCGTTCACCGCACTCGCTCACTCTATTTCATCGGGGCAGTTGCCGGCGTCTTCGGCATAAGTACCGTCTTGTTCACGTATCTGAACGATGGGTGGTATCTCTACTACATTTTCAGCTCCCCCCGCCGCTTGGAAACACTCAAGAACATGTTAACTTACTATTGGACCCACGATCTGTTTTTTGCCCTTCCCATAGCATGTTTCCTTTCACTTTGGTATCTCGTCAAGCGGGATATCCGTAGTCCGAAGCACAGATTTTTTTATACTGCGATAGGAATAGGAATGATTGGGGTGCCGTGGCTCTCCAGATTCAAGCACGGCAGCTATCTGAATGTCCCGATGCCGGCATACGCCTTCATCTCGATTCTGTTTGGCATTGCAATCCATGATCTCTTCCAATGGTGCTCGACTCTTTCGAGGAAGAGGAAGACATTCGCCGAGATCACGACTTGCTGCGCTTTATTGGCGCAGTTTTCGATTCTTATGTATGATCCGTTTCCGCAAATTCCCGGCAAGAATGACCTGGCGGCGGGAAGGAAAATCGTGGATACGTTAGCCCAAATGGAAGGTGAGGTTTTTATTCCGTATCATGGTTACCTCGCTTCGCTGGCAGGCAAGAGAAGCTATGCCCACGCGATGGCGGTGGACGATTTCCTCAGAACCACCGGAGAACCGGAAATAGCGCAATTTGTTTGCGAGACCGAACAGGCATTACGGGAGGGCGCCTTTTCGGCGGTGATCCTTGATTCGGACCCATTGATGACGGGGTGGTTGCGCGAGAGGCTGCAGCATTATGCAGTCGCCACGCGGCCGGTTTTTGAAGATGACTCGGTGTTTTGGCCGGTTACCGGGTTGAGAACTCGGCCTCAGTTGATCTATATGCTGCGGTAATGCGTTCTTTCTTGGGACTCAAGCCTGATCATGTTCGGAGATCAGTTTCCCGTAGCTTGCGGCCAAGAAGGCGGCTAGTAGTCTTTAACAGGGCTTCGTGAGGACCGTCGAAGTGGTGGATATCGAGCGGGAAACGCGCTCGTTCTCCCGGCAAAAGCGCGAGTGCGGGCGAGGAACATTCGAGCTCATAAAAGTCGCCGATCTTGCCGTCATCGTTGTACGAATTCACGACATCGCCCGAATAGGGATGCTTCTGCAGTTCCCACAGCGAATTGACGTATGCCATGCGCCGCCGGACGGGGAACCGCCAGACGGTGAGCAGATTTCTTGTGAAGTCGATGCTGCCCAATGTGGCGGACGCTCGGGATCGCGAAAGTCCTATTTTTGAGCGCTCCTTGCCATCCGCACGGAAGACGAGATAGCCGTCGTTTTCCCGAATCATCAATCTATGGCGTGAGAGGCCGCTCGGACTGAAATAGGTATCGGTCACAATTTTTTTGGCGCCGCCTTTTTCAAATGGCGCGATGACGAACGCATGTGCGCTTGGCATGTACATTCCCAGCATCCAGATGCTGACGAGTCCGGTTTCGCGACGCATCGGCGCGCTTGAGAGGTTTTCGAAGCACATCTCGCAGCGATAGCCGAAATGTCTCAAACTGGCGGATTTCTTTTTGGGAGGCAGTGGCGATCCGATCAACCCGATCCGGCACGAGACGCCGATATGGAAGCGAGTGCCGGAGGCGTTTTCAAGCCGGCATTCCGCCCCAAGGAGAGCGGCTGAACCTTCGGTATCTTTCGGATAGAGCACGTTGAATGACTTGCCATTGTACTCCTCCGGTATGCGCCAGGAATCGAGATCGAATCTGTTTGTTCCGGGCGGAAAGGCGAGCCCGTATTGGCCGCCCTCAGGCCCGATCCACCAGCGGAGGGCGCCGCCGTACGCGTTGAACTGCGGGTTTCTCCCCTTGTTCGCGATCGCCTCCTCCTTCACGAATCCGAAGTTCTCGCCGCCTGGTCCGTCGAGCGAGACTGCTATGATTCGCCCGGAGAGGTCGGGCGCGATAAGGAGGCATCCTTCATCCGGTTTCCGGCGCAGAACCAGAGTTCTCAATCCGTGCGATGCGAGGAGGCGCCTGGTTCCTTCGAAGGTCATACCTTATCCTCCGCAGAGAGCGATGTGATTATGGATTCTGAATAATGCTGCTTCGGAATCTGTTCCAGTACTCCCGAAGTCAAAGTCATCAAGAGAATTGGCCCATGGATCGGCAAAGAAGGGCAGTCGCTCCAAGCGTCATCAGCCAATGGCGTGGCGAAATCGAGAGCTTGTCGAAGAACGGAGACGCGAAGCCGGCCGCCGCAACGATATCCGGCGAAACTGGAACGTCCGTTGACGAAACGCTGTAACCTGCCGCGCCTATTCCTTGAGTCCGATAAGGTCGCTCGCCTTCTCTTTTCGGAGGGTCAGCTTGCCCTCGCGCGCAAGCCATCCGATTGCCATATTAGCGAGCTGAGGAGAAATTTCCGCCGATTTCGGGATTCTGCTTTTCGGCATAGGTCCGTTCGCCTTCAGGAGTTTCCAGATGCTTCCCGCCGCTTCTCCAATTTCTTTTTCCAGTAGTTCCATTTGATCAACTCCTCGCTTTTCAGACAAACACCGGTCCGGCACATTCTGCGGTGACGGGTCAACTTTCTGCAAATTCACTGTGTCGTTTCCGATAAATCAGCATCAAGTTTCGAATATAAATGAGGAATCCGCTTGCCTGCCCGACAATGAAGACGGGATCACGGATGTGGATGGCATACGTGAACAGGATGGCGGAACCGCTGAGGCTGAGGAACCAGAACGCAATGGGGATTACGCTTTCGTGGCGGCGTTCCGACGCGATCCATTGCACGAGAAATCGCATGAAGAAGACGGTTTGTCCGAGAAAACCGGCGGACATCCATATCCGGTCGGCCAGGCCCAATCGCATCCATTGCTCAAGCATGCTTACCGCTCCTCCTCGATTTCGTAGCGAAAGTATCTTTTCTTCATCCACCTGACGGCCAGCAGATCGAAAAATGCTTTCACGATACGACTACGAATATTATATTTTGAGGCGCCGAATTTACGTGGGCGGTGATTAACGGGGACCTCGGCCACGGTGTAACCTGCGAGCTTGACCAGAGTGGGCAGGAAACGGTGCATCCCCTCGAACAGTTTCAGGTCCTCGACGCATTGACGTTTATACACTTTCAGTGAGCATCCGACATCGAGAATCTGTTCATTGCTCAGCTTGTTTCGGACGAAATTTGCGACGCGGCTCGAAACGCGGCGAACAAGGTTGTCGTTTCGCTTGCGGCGCCAGCCGCAGACGACGTCGCAGGTGTTCAGCTTTTCCAGCAGGCGCGGGATGTCGTGCGGGTCGTTCTGCATATCGGCGTCGAGGGTGACAATGATATCGCCGCGCGCATTTTTGAATCCTGCGGCCATCGCCGAAGTTTGCCCGCAGTTACGTTTGAAGCCGATGAAGCGGACCTCGCGGTTTTCAGCGGCGAGTTGGCGCATTACCTGGCGCGTGCCGTCGGTGCTGCCGTCATCGACAAACAGGATCTCGAATTCAGAGCCCAGCGTGTGCATTACCTCAAGCAGTTCGTCAACCAACGGGCGAATCGATTCCATTTCGTTATAGGCGGGGATGACGACGGAAATCATTTTACTCTTCTTTTGATGGAGTCAACCTGCTTCCGCATACGGGGCACCACAAATGGCCGTTCCTGTAAAGTTCGGCGTTGTGGTAATAGGAGGTTGTGATCTCCGGCCGAAGCTCCTCCATCGCTTCATGATATTCCCGTGATCCCCGCCGAGGGATTTCCCGATTGCGCTCAGCGAGAAGCCGGAAGCATTCTATTTCAAAAAAATATTGAGGGACCTCCGGCGCAACGAGCGCGCCGCAGCAGCCGCATTGGACGGGGCCTCCGTGAGTCATCGTTCGCTACTCCCATTCAATGGTGCTCGGCGGCTTCGAGCTGATGTCGTAGACGACGCGATTTACTCCGCGCACCTCATTGATGATGCGGCTGGACATTCTCGCCAGCACGTCGTGAGGGAATCGAAACCAGTCGGCGGTCATGCCGTCCATGCTGGTGACGGCCCGAATGGCGACGGCATTTTCATAGGTGCGGGCGTCGCCCATCACGCCGACGCTGCGCACCGGCAGCAGGACGACGAACGCCTGCCAGATGTCGCGATAGAGGCCTGCCTTTCTGATCTCGTCGATGGCGATGGCATCGGCCTCACGCAGGGTATCCAGGCGCTCGCGATTTACTTCGCCCAGCACTCTCACGGCGAGCCCCGGCCCGGGAAACGGGTGCCGCCAGAGGATGTCGTCGGGGATTCCAAGCTGCCGGCCGACCTCGCGAACTTCGTCTTTGAAAAGTTCTTTGAGCGGCTCGATCAGCTTGAAATTCATATGTTCGGGAAGCCCGCCGACATTATGGTGTGTTTTAATTGTGGCGGAGGGTCCGCGGGTCGAGCGGCTTTCGATGACGTCGGGATACAGCGTTCCCTGTGCGAGGTATTTGAAGTTGCCCAGCCGTCCGGCTTCTTCTTCAAATACCCGAATAAACTCGTTGCCGATGATTTTGCGCTTCTTTTCCGGGTCTTCGACGCCTTCGAGCTTCTGGAGGAACCACTCCTCGGCGTCAACGACGTCCAGATTAATGGAGAAATGCTTTCGAAAAACATTTTCCACCAGGTGCGGCTCGTTCTTTCGCAAAAGGCCGTTGTTAACGAAGATACAGTGGAGTTGATCGCCGACGGCCTTGTGGAGGAGCACAGCCACCACCGAGGAATCGACGCCGCCGCTGAGCGCGCACAAAACGCGGTCTTTACCCACCTGTTCACGGATATTTTGGATGGTAGCCTCCGAGAACGAGCCCATGTCCCAGGTCGGTCGGCATTCGCAAACGCGGAACAGGAAATTACGCAGAATATCGATTCCGCGCGGAGTGTGAACGACCTCCGGATGGAACTGAATTCCGTAAATCGGCTTTGCTTCATGTTTGATGGCGCAGACGGGTGAATTTTCGGAGATTGCGATGTTAAGGAAGCCGGGGGGTAATTGGTCCACCCGATCTCCGTGGCTCATCCAGACTGTCAATTCCGATTCAAGCCCATGGAAAAGCCCTTGCGGATCGAAGTGGGTGATAATAGCTTTGCCGTACTCCCTGTGGGAGGCCGATATGACTTTTCCGCCCATGATCTGTCCGATCGCCTGCAGGCCATAGCAGATGCCGAGAATGGGAAGATCTAATTTTAGTATTGCCGGATCTGGCAAGGGTGATCCATCCTCGGGCACGCTTGCGGGGCCGCCGGACAGGATAATGCCTTTCGGTCGCATTTCTTGAATCGCGGCCGCGCTGAGGTCAAACGGATGGATTTCGCAGTAAACGTGGCATTCGCGCACGCGACGCGCGATCAACTGGCTGTATTGCGAGCCGAAATCAAGAACAAGAATACGTTGTGAATGAGGATCAGTCTGCATATCGGGAAATTCCGCATGGCGCAAAATCGGAAGCGGCTTAAAGCAACGGTTTCTTGATCGAGTACATTCCGGGGACAACGGTTATTTCAAAGCGAGTCGGGGGTTTTCCTGAGAGCCTATATGTTCAGGATTACCAGAATTTCGATCTGATGCCGTTGGTCTTTAGAACCGCTGGTAATTAGGCGCCTCTTTTGTAATCGTGATGTTATGAGGATGACTTTCGAGCAAGCCCGCATTTGTGAGTTTAATAAATCTTGCTTTTTCCTGGAGGGAAGGGATGTCTTTCACGCCGCAGTATCCCATCCCGGACTTGACGCCGCCGACGAGTTGGAAGACGAAATTGGCAAGTGAGCCGCGGTAGGCGACGCGGCCTTCGATGCCTTCGGGGACGAGCTTGTCCATATTGAATTCGTTTTCTTGGAAATAGCGGTCTCTGCCGCCCCTGCTCAATGCTTGTAATGAACCCATTCCGCGGTAGACTTTATAGCTGCGGCCTTCGTATATCATGATTTCGCCCGGGCTTTCCTCGGTTCCGGCAAAGAGATTTCCGATCATAACCGCACTCGCGCCCGCGGCGAGCGCCTTGGTTATATCTCCCGAATACCGGATGCCGCCGTCGGCGATAACGGGGACCCCATGAGCCTTGGCGACCCTGGAGCAGTCGTTGATCGCGGTTATCTGCGGCATGCCTGCGCCCGATACGATGCGCGTCGTGCAGATGGAGCCGGGACCGACTCCGACCTTGATGGCGTCGGCGCCGGCCTCGATGAGTTCAAGGGCGCCCTCTTCGGTGGCGACATTACCTCCGATGATATCGACGCCGTCGAAATCCAGTTTCAGCTTTCGAACCGTCTCAAGAACGCGCGTAGAGTGGCCGTGAGCCGTGTCAACGGCAATCACGTCAACGCCCGATTGGATGAGTCTTTCGGCTCGCATCAGCGCGTCGTCGCCTGTTCCTACCGCCGCACCGACACACAATCGGCCATAGGTATCCTTGCAGGAGTTGGGATACTCCATGATCTTTCTGATGTCTTTGATGGTAATCAGCCCGCGCAGGTACTGCTTCTCATCGACGAGCAGCAGCTTTTCAATGCGATTCCGGTGAAGGATGGCTTTTGCCTGCTCGAGGGTGGTGCCGACGGGCGCCGTGACCAGGTTTTCCTTTGTCATCACTTGTGAAATGGGGCTGTTGTAATCGTCCTGGAACCTCAGGTCTCGATTGGTCAAGATACCGACGAGCTTTCCATCTTCGGTCGTTATCGGCACGCCCGAGATATGATATCGCGCCATCAGATCGTTAGCTTCACCGATCCGGTTATGCGGGCGCAGGGTAATGGGATCGGTAATGACACCGTTTTCCGATCGCTTAACCCGGTCGACCTCGATCGCCTGTTCATTTATCGGGAGATTCCGGTGGATGATTCCGATGCCGCCTTCCTGCGCCAGCGCGATTGCGAGGCGAGCCTCGGTGACGGTGTCCATGGCAGAGCTGACGATGGGAATTCTGAGGGAAATATTGCGCGTGAGTTTTGTGCTCAGATCCACCTCGCGCGGCAGGATGTCCGAGCGGGAAGGCACCAGGAGCACGTCGTCGAAAGAAAGTCCTTCGCGGATATTATTCAAATCAACCATGCATGGCCTTTCGTTTAACTGCGAGTGTATATTACAACAGTATATCAGGCAGGCCATGCTGTAATTCCCCCGCCGTTTGATCAGACTATACTGAATGGCATAGGTAATGTTATTACCACCACATTTGACATGGTATCGGAAAAACCCGGCGTTACTGTTTCAGGTACGGTAATCGGTATGAATGGAAATCTGGCTGAAAATGATGACTGGAACGGGAACAATTCCATACTTATAAAAGGCACAAAGGAAAGCACCGTAACATTTAATCACAGCGTTGACGGTCTCGGGAGAGTAACGGAGCTGCGGGGTGACGATTTCAATGTGAGGATTGCGAGCTGGTATGAGTTGAATTAGTTGTTGGTTTTTGGTTTTTAGTTTTTAGTTTTTTTATTCCTCTTAAAAGCTGATGAGTAATAATAGTTTATAGTTATCGGTTATCAGTTGTCAGTTTTTGTTCTTCCTGATAACTGACAACTGATAACTGACAACTGATAACTATTGCATCTTTAAATATTCCCGTAAAACCACAGACGGGTGTTTTACTGAAATACCCGTTCCGTCTTTTATCTGAACTTTACAGGTCCCGCAGTCGGTTATCACTAAAGAGGGACCGGTGTCTTTTATGGCTTTAAAGAGGTGTGAGCCTATTTCCATAGAAAGCCTGTGTTTTTCCTTTTTAAATCCGTAAGACCCGGCGATTCCGCAGCAGTAATCATCCACTACAATCAAATCTTTTACGGCAAATTCTTTTAAAAATTTTGCTGCCGGATAAAGGCATCGGCTTCGCGCATGATGCGGTCTATCAGTTCCTTCACCGTCGGTATGTCGTGGATCAGGCCTGCGACCATGCCGCAGCTCCAGGCGCCGGCTTCCATTTCGCCATCCTGCATGATCTTGGGGTAGACGCCGGCGACCTGTTGAATGATGTCGGTGATGGCGAGTTTGTCGCCTTTCTCGCGCTCGATCTGCAGGATGCGTTCGACGCCCGAGTTCATCAGCACGCGCTCGGTGTTGCGCAGTCCGCGCATCACCAGGCGGGTATCGAGTTCGGAGGCGGCGACGATGGCCTTTTTTACGTTCTCGTGGACCGGCGCTTCTTTGGTTGCGATAAAACGCGTACCCATGTTCATGCCTTCCGCACCGAGCGCGAGTGCAGCGACCAGGCTGCGTCCATCGGCCATGCCGCCCGAGGCGACGAA
>QZKU01000109.1 GCA_003598085.1 Candidatus Abyssobacteria bacterium SURF_5 | reverse complement strand
GGTATCAGAGGGAACGATATACCGCTGGAAACAGAAGTTTGGCGGCATGGATATATCCGAGGCCAAACGTCTGAAGACGCTTGAGGCGGAGAATGCGCGGCGTCAATCTCTCCTAATATCCGGATGATCTGCTCCTCACTGTAACGCTTCCCTCTGCTTGCTATCTCAGGATCCTCCTTTAATCACCTATTCTACAGGATCCTATCAATCGACGTGGTACTTATCTCGGGGAGCAGGTCAGGGAAACAGTAAGGGGCTCGGAATGAATTGCACGGGGCGGGTGGATGGTATGACGAGTACCGGGTTAAAGGAGGAAAATTTGACACTTTGGGGTTCTGATGTTATAATTTCATTTGATCAACCATTCAGGTGTAGGGGGTGAACGATGGCGACCGATACCGCAAGAAAACACGATGAAACCGTCTGTGAAGTAGCTTTCGTCAATAAAGAACGAGTGCAGGCAGTACGCGCCAGAATCCCACAGGCAGACATCCTCGAAAAACTCTCCGAGATTTTCAAGGTGCTCGGCGATCCGTCGCGCCTTCGCATTGTGTCCGCGCTCAATGTGCGCGAACTATGCGTATGCGATATCGCCAGTCTCCTCGGCGCCAGCATATCGGCCGTCTCACACCAATTGCGCATCCTGCGCAACCTCAAGCTCGTCAAGCATCGAAAAGAAGGGAAAATGGTCTATTACTCGCTCGACGACGCTTGCATTGAAAAATTGATCCGGGAAGGACTGAAACACATTCAGGAATAATCGATCAAATGGGTTCCCCTTGGCCGATTCTCAGGCCGGAGAACCAGCGTCTTATGATGGAGCGGAAGCATGAGCGGGCATTCGTCGGAAACCATAACGAAACCGACTACTGAGATAACCATTGCCATAGCCGGAATGGATTGTCCTTCCTGTGCGGAAAAGGTCGAGAAGGCCGTCGCGCGAATGGAAGGGGTAGTGAGCGCGGCCGTGAACTTCACCGGCGGCAACATCGTCGTTCTTGCCGAAGAAGGGACCGACGTTGCCGCGATCGAGCAGCAAGTCCAGAAGCTCGGCTACAAGACCGGCCGGCTGCCGGGTGAAGCGACCGACAAGTTTTATGTCGAAGGGATGGACTGTCCGGACGAATCATCCATAATCGAGCGCAAACTGCGGTCGCTCGACGGCGTGAGGAACGTCGCCTTCAATCTGGTATCGGCGGAGGTCACGGTCTCGTACGATTCGCGCGCGCTGACTCACCAGCAGCTTCTTCGCGCGATTCGGGAAACCGGAATGGCGGCCAGGCCGACGGGCGCCCCCGCGAAAAAGGAAGTGCCGGCCGGTCACGACCAGTTGGTACACACTCTCGCGGCGGGCATCTTCCTTGCCGCCGGATTCATCCTCTCGCTCCTGGGCGTCGATCCCCTGGCGGTGACAGGTTTTTACCTGCTCGGCATGCTCTTCGGCGGCTACCACATTTACCGCAAGGCCGTCTATTCCGCCCGAAGTTTCACGTTCGACATGAACGTCCTGATGACGATCGCCGTCATCGGGGCGGCCGCAATAAACGAATGGCTCGAGGCGGCGACGGTCGTTTTTCTTTTCTCGGGCGCGCAGTATCTCGAAATGCACACCATGGATCGCGCGCGCAACGCCATCCATTCTCTTATGAAGCTGGCGCCCGAAAATGCGCTCGTTCGCCGGAGCAGTCAGGAGGTTGTCGTTCCGGTGAGCGAGGTGGAAATCGGTGAAATTCTTATTGTGCGGCCGGGCGACAAGATTCCGCTCGATGGAAAGGTTATCGCCGGTCTCAGCGCAGTCAACCAGGCGCCGATCACCGGCGAATCGACTCCTGTCGTCAAGCAAAAGGAGGATGACGTTTTCGCCGGCACGATCAACGGAGACGGTTTTCTCGAGGTGCAG
This sequence comes from Candidatus Abyssobacteria bacterium SURF_5, assembly GCA_003598085.1. NCBI lineage: Bacteria > Pseudomonadati > Candidatus Hydrogenedentota > Candidatus Abyssobacteria > Candidatus Abyssobacteria bacterium SURF_5. Next base: position 27,317 of record QZKU01000109.1, on the reverse strand, counting down.
GCGACGCATCGGGCGGACGATACGACGCTCGCGCGCATTATTCATCTGGTCGAGGAAGCGCAGGCGCAGCGCGCCCCGATGCAGAATTTCGTGGACAAATTCACGAAGTACTATACGCCTTCCGTCATCGCGCTTGCGGCCCTGGTAGTCGCGGTCCCGCCGCTCGCCTTCGGAGCCCCATTCGTCGAGTGGCTGTCCCGCGGCCTAGTGCTGCTCGTCATAGCGTGCCCGTGCGCGCTCGTGATCTCGACCCCCATCTCCATCGCGGCCGGGCTTGCAAGCGCCGCGCGCCACGGCGTTCTCATAAAGGGCGGCATCTATCTTGAGAAGGCGGGCATGCTCAATGCCATCGCGTTCGACAAGACCGGCACCCTCACGCTCGGGCATCCATGCGTCAAGGAAATTATCCCGCTCGACAACGTGACGCCGGGCGAGCTCCTCAGCATCGCGGCAAGCGTCGAATCAAGGTCCGAGCATCACCTCGGCCGCTCGATTGTGGAGGAGGCCCGCCGGCTGGGTATCCCGGTCAAACCCGTCGAGGCGTTCCTGTCCATTCCCGGCAAGGGCGCCGAGGCGACAATCGACGGAAAGAATTACTACGTCGGCAGTCACCGCCTCTTCAAAGAACTGAATTTCTGCACGCCGCACCTCGACGAGCGCATGAATGAGATCGAGAAGAAAACCCAGACAGTCGTGCTCGTCGGCAATCAGGAGGCGCCGCTGGGGATCATCGTGCTGATCGACTCGCTGCGCAAGCACTCGACCGAGGCGCTGCGACGCCTGCGCGACATCGGGATTCGCAAGATGATCATGATCACCGGCGATAATCGCGGCACAGCCGAAGCGATAGCGAGCCAGTTGGGCATCGAATACCGGTCGGAGCTCCTGCCGCAGGACAAGGTGGACGCCCTGCGCGGGTTGGTCGAGGAGTATGAATACGTGGCGATGATCGGCGATGGCGTCAATGATGCTCCCGCTTTGGCCGCATCAACCATCGGCGTGGCGATGGGGACGGCCGGCTCGGATACGGCGCTTGAAACAGCCGATGTCGCCCTCATGGCCGACGACCTGCTCAAGCTCCCGTTTGCCATCTCGCTCAGCCGCAAAACGCTCGCGATCATCAAGCAGAACATCGCGCTCTCCATCCTTATTAAATTGCTCTTCCTCAGCCTCGCGGTGCTCGGACTAGCGACGCTGTGGATGGCGGTTTTCGCCGATATGGGCGCATCTCTTCTCGTCATCTTCAACGGCATGAGATTGCTGGCGGTCAATGATACGCTCGGCCTTCAGAAGTAAGGCCGCTCCCCGCCGGCTGCCCACGCGCCAGCGCGACTTTCCCTCATTCCCTGAAATGAATCGGGCTCGCCCCCCTTCTTGCCTGCCATAGTCTTCTTGCTGTATACTCGCAAAGAGGCATATTTTCGCTATCCTTTGCGGAATCGGGAGGAAAACCGGATGTCGAAAAGCAGATTCTCTCTTGAAGGAAAAGTCGCGCTCATCACCGGCGGCAGCCGTGGTATTGGGAAGGCGATCGTCCTCGAATACGCGCGGGCGGGCGCCGACATCGTTGTGGCCAGCCGAAAGCTCGATGCGTGCCGGGCATGTGTCGAGGAAATCGAGAAGACGGGCCGGCACGGTCTCGCCGTCGCGGCGCACACCGGCAAAATCGATCAGATCGAGAAGCTGGCGGATCAGGCGCTGAGCCAGTTCGGCAAAATCGACATCCTCGTTAATAACGCCGCTACCAATCCCCATTTCGGCGCAATCATGGATATCGAGAAAGCGGCGTGGGATAAAACATTCGACGTGAATCTCAATGGAGTTTTCTTCCTGACTCAGCTCGTGTTCTCAAAATGGATGCGCGATCACGGCGGCGCGGTCATCAATATGGCGTCTGTTGCGGGATTGCGGCCCGCGCCGATGACCGGCACATACTCCGTCACCAAAGCCGCCCTCATCATGCTCACGAAAGTGCTGGCCGCCGAACTTGGAGCCTATAATATTCGCGTCAACGCCATAGCGCCCGGCTTCATCAGGACCGACATGAGCAAGGCCGTCTGGACAAGCGATTTCTTTCAGGAAGAGGTCAAGAAGATTCCCGTTCCGCGCCTTGGCGAGACGGAGGATCTCCTCGGCGCCGCGCTGTACCTCGCTTCCGATGCCTCATCCTTCGTGACCGGCGAGACAATTGTGGTAGACGGCGGCGCCATCCATTCGGGCGCCGGTTTCTGACGAGGAGCGATGCGCAGATTTTTATATGCGACAATCGCGTACGCCTTACTGGTTATCGCACTGCATCTCATCGGCGACCGCTTCTCGCCGCTTGCCGGTTGGGGATTCTACCATCTCCGCGAATTCCCGCGCGCCGTCTCTTTCACCGCCTGTTTGCTCGCCGCTCTCGTCTGCCTGCCGCCTCTGAACAATGCCGTCGTATCGACGCTCTTGAAGCTGAAGCGGCGAGCGGCCTCAATCAAATTGCCTCTCTCCCCTCACGTCTTGTATTTGTTCATCGCCCTCGCGTCGATCGGCTTATTCTGGGCATTTCGCAGCGGCAATCTTTTTCTCGGAGACGGCGTCACCGTGGCCAAAGTCGCGCGCACGGATGAGGCATTCAGATACTACGTCGGCGGCTGGGCCGGTCACATCACCTCGCATCAGGTGCTCGATTACTGGATCGGGCGCATGATGCATCGGATGCTGGCGCAAACCGGTTTCGAGTCGTTCGATACACTTGCCCTGCGAAGCTGCATTGCCGGTGGAATCTTTGTTTTCGCCGTTCTCGAGATCGGCCACGTCCTTTTCGACGGACTCGCCCGAAGGATCGCCTTCTCGGCAACCGTATTCACAGCCGGCTTCATGCAGCTTTTCTTCGGATACGTCGAGACATACAGCCTCGCGACCGCATTCCTCGCTCTCTTCTGTCTCGCAACGTTGTTGTATGCGCGGGGAAAGTCTCCAATCCTGCTGCCGGTTCTCCTGCTGGCGTTCAGCGCATCGCTCCACCTGCTCATGGCGGGATCAGGCCTGGCGCTTCTGTTCGCTTACGTGTATCGCTCCCGCCAGCGCGGGAAGTTCTGTAAATATGAATTTGCGGCGATGGCGGCGATTCCCGTCGCTGTCGCGGCCGTCTATTTCCTCATCTTCCACTCGATGGGCTTCTCGTTCAGCGATATCTTCTTTCCCGAAACTCGAAAAGATTATGAAGGCGTCTTTTTCCTCGGGCTCATGCGGAAGGGCTATATTCTGGAAAGATATACCCTCTTCTCGCTCCCTCATCTGATCGATATCGCGAATGAAATCCTGCTCGTCGCTCCCTTCGGCCTGTTGCTTTGCCTGCTCTCTCTCCCCTTGTGGCTCACGGCGGAACGGCGAAAGGAACCGGAGCCGTGGATTCTTCTTTTGACTGCCGCCGTTTATCTTGCTATCACGCTGACCGCCGCCCCGCTTCTGGGCGCACGTAAAGATTGGGACGTTTTCGCGCCGCCATGGATTTTCATCACGATGCTCGGCGCGTATCTGCTCATCCGCTTTCTGCCCGACCGCCGGGTCGCCGGCAGAATCCTGCTCATAATCAATACCGTATCGCTCCTGTGCGCCATCCCCTGGATTTACTCGAATGCGCAGATTGATCTGGATGAATATCTGGCTCATCTCGGAAAGGGCGATTTCTATCAGCGCGAAGGCCTGGATGAGCAGGCTCTCCAGAGTTATGAACGGGCGCTCGAAATTAATTTTTCGCCGGAACTCGCATACAAGACTGCGGGATTGCGAATGAAGACGGGAAGAGTCGACGGCGCCGCCGAAATCCTGAAGCAGGCGATCCGCGAGGAAAACAGGTCGGAGCTCGCGATCTTCATTGAACAGGAGGATGCGCATTACACGCTCGGCTCGATCTACCTCGCGCAGGGAAAACATGATGCGGCAATTGCGCAGTTTCAGCGGGCGCTTGATCTGTGGCGGTTTCGGAAAAATCAGGCCTTCACTCACGCTCCCGATGTCTCCTATCACCTCGGCATAGCGTATCTCGAAAAAGGCAATCAGGAAGCCGCCGAACAATCGCTCCTGGATAGCATCGAGGCCGGCGACGTGCCGGCCGCCCACCTCGCGCTCGCCCGTCTTTATGCGCGCGACCCGCTCAAACAACATCTTGCGCGGAAGCATCTGGCGACATACGTCCAGCATAATCCCGCTGACGACGCGGCGGCCAAACTGCTCGAAATGCTTGAAGAGACCGCCGGCCCGCCGGCAGGTGAGAGGTAAGATGTTTATTCCAGACGCTACGTGGTTGCTGTTCGAGGATATGATTCGAGCAGACGGCTTGCGGCGTCGAAAACCATTTCCGAACTGATTTCCGTCATGCAGCGGTGGTCGGTCGGACACCGTTTCTTCTGGCAGGGTGCGCAATCGACATTTTCCGCTTTGACGATAAGGGTTTTCTGAAGATTGCAGTTCGTATAGGCGGGATCGATCGCTCCCACCAGAACAACAACGGGCTTATCAAACGCGACGGCGAAATGACGCGGGCCCGAGTCGACGGTCACAAAGAGATCGCATCGTTTCACAATCGACTTCAGCAGGTTCAGGTTCAGGTTCTCTTCGACGAGGTTTACCGGCTTGATTCTGGATGCGGCAACGATCTCGCGGGCAATCGGCCTTTCATTCGGCCCGCCGACAATCAGCACGTCGCAGTTCTTCCGCTCGGCCAGCAGATCGGCTAACCGGCCAAATTTTTTCGGATCCCACAACTTTGAGGAGCCGAACGCTGCGCCCGGCGCAAGGGCAACTATTCCGCCTTTTTGCCCGATCCGATAGGTGGAGAAAAGCTCCTCGACGCGGCGCTCCGATTCCGCGTCGACGAACATTTCAGTTGTGGTCGAACCGACGACCGCGCCCGTCGCCTCGCACAATTTCAGGTAATAATCCACCATCGGCTGCGGGACGAATTTGCCTTTTACGCGTGGAGGCGGAACCGGATCGGTCAGTAAAAACCCCCGCCCCTGTCGGTCGTACCCGATGCGCTGTTTCGCACCCGAAAGATATGCGAGCACGGCCGAACTGACAGAATTGGGAAGCACGAGAGCGAGGTCGTACTGGTTGCGCCGCAAGCGGTTGACGTACTCGCGCATCGCGCCGACCGTTGCCCCGTCGCGCCGGCGGGGAATCTCGATGATCTCATCGATCCAGGGGGCGCCCTTAATGACGTCGCGAACGTAGGGGAGCAGCGTTACGTCTATGCGCGCCTTCGGAAAGTTGAGGCGGAGGCAGCGCAATGTTGGTGTCGCCATGACAACGTCGCCCACCCAATTAGGCAGCCGAACCAGAATGTGTCTATCGTAAATCGCCATCTTCTTTATTTCCAATGTCCGTTCGGAAATCCCTGGTCGAGGCGCAATCGCAGCTCGAGCCATCCTTTAATTTCCGTCAACCGCCGCATCTTTGATAATCCACCGCGCGGCCTCGATCACATCGGCTGCAAGATAATCCGGAGCCCTCTTCAACCTTTCCCGATTGAATTCCCACTCGCCCTTCCCATAGCCGGTCATAACGAGAATCGCCTTGCAGCCGGCGTTAACTGCCGTCTGCACGTCGCTCATCTTGTCGCCGACAAGATATGAGCGAGAGACGTCGATGGAATATTCCCGCGCCGCCCGATCGATCATGCCGATGCCCGGCTTCCGGCACTCGCAGTCCTTTCGGTATGGCGGCTCCCCCGCGCATGGATGGTGCGGGCAATAATAAATCGCATCGAGCCGCGCCCCCTTCTCGTTAAACAGCGCCACCATTTTCCCGTGGACGCGCGCCACCAGGCTTTCCGGAAAATATCCCCGTGCAACGCCGGACTGATTCGAGACGACAATGGTTTTGAGGCCGGACCTATTCAACAAGGCAACGGCCTCCGCCGCGCCTTCGATCAGTTCGAGAGCATCGGGATGATTCAGATATCCGCGCTCTTCGATAATTGTTCCGTCCCGATCGAGAAACACAGCTCTGGTGGAAGTGGTGTCGATGGTTCTATCTCCTGGACTGCCGGATCAGGGAATTCATTTGTTTCTGTTGATGCGCGACATGATGCTCGTACTCGAGACGCCCTCAATCAGCGGCGCCAACAGGACAGAGCCTCCATATGATTCCACATATGGCCCGCCAACCACGGCTTCTTTGGTATAATCCGCTCCCTTGATCAGCGTGTCCGGCCTGACCGTTTTGAGCAGCTTGAGCGGAGTGAGCTCGTCGAAAATGACAATATAATCCACCTGTTCGATTGCCGAAAGAATCGTTGCCCGCTCGCTCTGGTTCAGGACCGGTCTGCTCGGCCCTTTGAGTCTCCTCACCGAATCGTCCGAATTCAGGCCGACAATGAGGATTTCGCCGTTGCTCTTGGCAAACTCGAGCAGTCTGATGTGGCCGACGTGAAGCAGATCGAAGCAGCCGTTGGTGAAGGCGATCTTCTGGTTGCGCCGGCGATGCTCTTCGCAGATCGCGCCGATCTGACTCAGCGTTTTCACTTTCTGAGTCACCTGCTCGCCGGCAAGAAGTTCATGCTCAATCTCATCCTTCAAGACAGGGGCGGCGCCGACTTTTCCAACGACGATTCCACCCGCAATGTTTGCGATTTCGGCGGCCTCCTCGATTGTGCCACCGCCGGCCAACACATAACCGAGGACGCTGAGAACCGTGTCGCCCGCACCCGTCACATCGAAAACCGGTCGCTCGAGAGCTGGTACGTGCACGGGAATCCTGTTCTTCCGAAAGATAGTGATCCCCCGCCCGCCTTGGGTTATGAGCAGGCTCTCGGCCTTCGACAATTTCAATATCTTCTGAGCCGCCTTCTCGAGCGACGTTTGATCGCGAATATCAATGCCCGAGGCTGCGGCCGCCTCGATCCGGTTCGGCTTGAGCACCGTACAGCCGGAATACATCCTGACATCCCTCTTCATTGCCGGGTCCACGAGGACCATCTTTCCATGTCGCCTGCACGCGGAGATAAGCTCGACGACCAGTTCGTCCGGAATCGTCCCTTTTCCGTAATCCGAGAGTAGAACAGCATCGCACAGGGGCAGCCGCTCCTCGATCGACGCCATCATCTTTTTGCGGAGCGGTTCGCTCAAGTCAAGAACCTGTTCCTTGTCGACGCGAAGCAACTGCTGGCTGTGAGCGACCATCCGCGTCTTCACAATCGTCGGCCGCCCCTTGTCGCGCACGATTAGAGAGGTGTCAATCGTTCTGGCGGCAAGCAGGCGGCTGAGCGCGCGCCCTTCGGCATCGTCGCCGATCACGCCGCAGCACATAACCTTTGCGCCCATGGCGGCCAGATTGCCGGCGACATTCGCGGCTCCGCCGGGTCGCGATTCTTCAGCCTCCACTTTCAATACCTGGACGGGCGCCTCCGGCGAGACCCGCTCCACCTTTCCCCACACGTATATATCAAGCATCAGATCGCCGATAACCATGATGATCGGCGAGTCAATCGATTGCAGCCTTGCCAGGCAAGCCGCTATCATAGTTCTTTTCCTCCGGCCAGCCACAGGATTCCCATGCGGAGCAGCGGGAGCATGATTTCGTGATGGCCCGTAATCGAGTAGCCGGTTTCCGTCGGACGGCCGACCACGTTCGTGTTCGGGCGGTAATGCTGTTGCATATCGAGATTCGCCGTCGTGAAATTCTGAATGGGGCTCCCGAGGTTTCTGGCGACACTGAGTGCTTTCAGGAAAACCTCCGGCAGCACTACAGCTGATCCGATGTTCATCCAGACGCCGCCTTCGAGATCGGCCACAATAGAAACGAGGATGCGAAAATCCAGATGGCTCGCCGCCGCCAGTTTCTCGGCAGAGAAATCCGGATGCATGCAGATGATATCCGTCCCCAGCGCCAGCAGAACAGCGGCCGGCAAATCGAGATCGGCGGCAGCCGCCAGAACGCTGTAGCGAGCGTAAGGATTCTTCCGTTCCAATATATCTTTGCCGATATTACTGCCCAGCCCGCTTTTGCCATGCCCGGCCAGTTCCGCCGCGCGCGCGAATGCCTGCGGTGTTTCCCTGGCCATTCCAAAGGAGCCGTCCTTCAGGACGGACGGGACGTCCTCCGATGTCTGCCCGATCAGGGAGATCTCGAAATCATGGATCGCCGTCGCTCCGTGCATTGCGACCGCGGTGATGAAGCCCTGCTTCATGAGGTCGATCAGGACCGGCCCAAGGCCGCATTTGACCACGTGCCCGCCAAGGGCAGCCACGACCGGCCTTTCATTTTTTCTGGCGGCCACGATTGCCTGAATCAACTTCCGCAAACTGGCTGCGGCAAGCACGTCGGGCAGCGACGCCAGGAACTCGCCCGCGGCGGTATCCGGGCCCGGCAATGAGGCAAATTGCTGAAGGGACACCTTCCTTCGGCAGTCCGTGATACTATGCGTGGTGACCGCGCTCAGATCGGCTGGCTCGAATTTTTTCTTTGACGCCATAACTCCGCGTACTCCTAATATAATGCAGGTTCACCGGGGGGGCGTGTTCGCCACCGCCTGTGCAACCAGAACCACTGCGACGGGTACCGGCTGACGTACTTTTCCAGGATCGATGTGTATGTCTGGGTGATTCTAACGGCATCGGCCTCCATGTCGCCGGTTGAAACAACATCAAGAGGCCCTTCAGCTATCATCTCATATTGGCCAAGCCCGTTTCTCATCATGAAAAGGGGAATCAATGCCGCTCCCGTCTTCAGGGCAAGGAGCGCCGGCCCCGGCGTAGTTGCCGCTTTCATTCCGAAGAAATCCACAAATACTTTCTGCTTGCGTATATTTTGATCGACCAAAATTCCCACGATTTCATTGCGGGCGAGTCGTTTGACAATGGCAAAGGCCGAGCGATCGCGGGCAATCACGCGCAAACCGGAAAATGTCCTCATCTCATTGATGATCTTGTTCCAGATCGAGTCCTTCATCGGCTTGGCAACCGCGGAAATGGGGTAGCCTGCAAGCGCGCCGACCGCCGCCATCATCTCCCAATTGCCAAAATGATAAGCAACCAACAAAACACCTTTTCCCCGTTTCAAACACTCGTCCAGCAGTTTCTTCTGCTCCGGCTTGATCAGGGCCTTCGCCTTTTCTGGCGTCAAAAGGGGGATTCGGAGAAATTCAACTGCTATCAATGAGAAGTTTCGAAAGGTCTCACGCGTAATTCGGCGCATTTCGGCTTCGGTCTTAGTCTGGCCGAACGCCATGCGCAGGTTCCGCATCGCTATCCGCCGGTGACGCCAGTCAAGCAGATATCCGATGTCGCCGACAAAAAAGGCGATTCGCCTCGCCGTTTCCGGCGAAATCCTCCGGAAAAAGCCGCTTACGATCCCCGTGACAGCCCTTAGAATACGCTCTCTCATTAATTTTGAGCGAGGTTCCATTTTCAATGGATTCTTGATGATCCTTACTCAATTTTTAGATTAATTATAAGTGAATGGCGGGGAAAACTCAAGCAGATTTGGTGATGCGGCGGCATTCGCCGGAAGCACAGAAACATAGGAGCGGGAATGGTTAAACCATTACTATATCTGAGAGTTATAAACCCCAGGTGTGGCTGACGCCGACGCTGGCTGTCCAATCTCTGGACTCACTTGTCATGCCGGCTGACGCTGTAACTCCCCACTTCCAATCGTCCAGAAAATCGATAAGGGGAAATGGCCCGGTCAGTCCCAATCGCGCCTCTATGAAATCGTCGCCGTAGACTCCTTCGGTGACATTGCCAATGGTTGGGCCGCCGTTCGATCCTTCCAGTTCCGCCCAAAGCGTCAATGACTCCAGCAGTTCGTACTCCGCCAAGACTCCCCAGATGAACAAGTCGTTCTGGCTCGAATGCTTGTAGGGATTCCCCTGGATCGCGATCCCCGCATTCAAATGAGTTTTCAGGCGTCCCAGGAGCGAATCCGGATAAAATTCCGACCAATCCGTTGAGAGGAGGCCTCTGAAAACTATGTCTGCTTCGTCTGTGCCGAGGGCATCTTTATCATCCGCGCTCGGAACTTTGGTTATCAACTCGGCGCCCAGCCGACCGCACCGCAAATCGAATGGCGAGAATTTGAATTTTGCCCAGGCATCCCCTTGACCGGTTTCATCGATATCCTCTTCAATAACAGCTCCCGAAGAGTCGAATCGTTTCGAATTTCTGACCATCAGGTACTGAAGTTGCACCTGAAAATCCGCCCACGGACCGATTCCCCATCCAACGGTGAGGTCGGGCAGGACATACAGGTCCGAGTCGTCAGGTTGATTTATGTAGTCCGCAGCCAGTTCCAAATGAAAGTTGCGTTCCCCGATCGTGTATGCCGTCGCTGTCTTCATTGGATTGAAAAAGGTTTCCGGATCAGGGCGGCGCTCCTCCTCCGCAGCAGCCGGCTCCTCTGATCCTCCAATGCCCCAGACTCTGCTCAAGCCGCCTTGTACGCCCCAATCATCGGTGTGGTTATTCAGGCCTTTGCGGGCCAACAGCCCCCATCGCCAATCATTGCCAATCGGGCCGGTCAGGCCGATGCTGCCCATCGCGCGCCAGCTTCCGTGGCTTGCTTCAGCAATGTTGTCGGTGAATCCTTTCTCGCCGTTCTCCGACCAGGTCGATCCATTGATCTCGGCCATAAGCGTGAGAGAATCGGTGAGGCCGTATTCCGCCCCGGCGCCCAAAATCAGAAAATCTCTTTGGTTCCTGTTTTCGGCAGGGTCCCCGATGATTGCCATTCCCGCATTCAGATGAGTGAGCAACCGCCCCCAATCGCTCGTGAGCAGGAACTGCCAGACAAAATCAGTCTCATTGGTGCCTACCCCTTCATCGCGATCCGCCATGGGGAATTTTGTCGTGGCCTCGAACCCGAGCCGATTCCGCCCGAACTCATAGGGGGACATCTTGACCTTGACCCTCAAGTCGCCGGTTGACTCGTCATCATGATCGGATACGATCTCGCCCGTCGGGAATTTGACAAAAGTGGTATCGCGAACCACGAAAAAATCGTATTCAAACTCGAGATCCGCCCAATCGCTCAAGCCGTACGTCAGCCGGAGGCGAGGGATACTGTATAATTCCGACGCATCAGGCTGTTTCGTTACTCCGAATTCTATTTCAGTCCGCAGGTTACCCTGGCCGACGGTGGTCGCTTCTTCGGTCTTCAAAATGTGAAACTCGCGATACTCCGGTTCCAGAGATTCAGCAGCAGAGGGAAAGATGAGGATGAGTGAAAGGAAAAAAAGGGATACCCACTTCCGCATATCGATGTCCTTTCTACGCGCACTTCCGCTTCAACTCGTTCGTTTAACAGACATCCCAGTGATCGGCCCGCTGAAATTAGGACAAAATATATCACGGACGACTCGAATTTGCAAATAAAAAAAAGAAGTTGAATAGATTGGGCCGCTCAGGAGGAATTTGCCGAAGGATGGCCGCTGAACCAAATGGAACCTGCTCCCAGCAGGCTCTCAATTTGCTCCTTGGCCGCCGGGCTCGGCTTCAGGCCCCTTCCATGGTGAGACTCGATTACCACTTCATGATGATCCGGCGTGACGCAGTGCAGGAACAATCTGCAGTCGCCTTCATTCGAATTGACCATCCGCGCAAGTTCAGCCAATGTCGATTCTTCAGTGCCGGCGCTCATGAACTTGATATGAGCCGTGCGCGCAAATCGCTCCTCCGCTTTATCTATTGGCATGATGTCCTCGGCAACGATCTTCGGCTCCGTGTCTTTGTAGCTGACGCGGCCGGAAAGCATGACCAGCGCATCCTCATGAAGCAGTTCCGCCGTTCTGCCATAGAGATCGGAGAAGACGATCACCTCGAAAAAGCCGTCCAGATCTTCAACGGTTACGAAAGCCATCCTCTCCTTTTTCTGCTTCGGCACGAAGGTCTTTATTTTCGCGACAATGCCGCCGACTACTACCGCGTCTCCGTCCTTCGTTTCATGTAACGTGGTTGCATTCGAAGTGGTCAGATTCCGCAGCCGATCTTCATGCTTCGCCAAGGGATGCCCCGAGATAAAGAGGCCAAGCACTTCCTTCTCGTATTTCAGCCGCAGATAGTCGGGCCAGTCATCAACATCAGGGTACGGGACGGAACTGACGACATCCTGGCCGGAGGACTCGCCAAAAAGCTGGATCTGGCCCATTTCCCTCTCCCGCTGTTCCGTTTGCGCCTGCTCGAGAGCATTGTCGGTCGCCGCAAATATCTGGCTGCGCCGCCCGCCGGTAGAATCGAATGCCCCGGCCTTGACCAGGCTCTCAAGAACTCGCTTGTTCAGCACCTTGCTGTCCAATCGGCTGCAGAAATCGAAAAGCGATTGAAACCGGCCTTTCTTGTTGCGGGCGACAATGATGGCTTTTATCGCTGTGTCCCCGACGTTTTTAACGGCAGCCAGCCCGAAGCGGATTTCGTTTCCGATGACGGTGAATTTCAAATCGCTCAGATTCACGTCCGGCGGCAGGACGGCGATATCCATCCGGCGGCATTCCTCGATATAGGACGTAAGCTTTGCGGTGTTGCCCATTTCGCTGCTCAGAAGCGAGGCCATGTATTCCACCGGATAATTCGCTTTGAGGTATGCGGTCTGATATGCGATAAGAGCGTAAGCCGCGCTGTGCGACTTGTTGAACCCGTAGCCGGCAAACTGAGCCATTTTACTGTAGATGCTTGCGGCCACGTCCTCGGCAATCCCGTTCCTGGTTGCGCCCCGGATAAAGGCCTCCCGATACTTCTCCATGACCTCCGGGATCTTTTTCCCCATTGCCTTGCGCAGGATATCGGCTTCGGCCAATGAGAACCCGCCCGCTTCGCTCGCTATTTTCATTACCTGTTCCTGGTACAGCATCACGCCGTAGGTTTCCTTCAGGATCGGTTCGAGAACGGGCGCATCGTACGCGATCGGTATCTCGCCGTGTTTTCGCTTGATGTAGTCGGGCAGCATGGTCATTGGGCCCGGCCGGAACAGGGCGACGAGCGCGACAAGATCATCAAAGCTGTTGATTCCTACCTTTCGGGCGAGGTCCCGCATTCCCGCGCTTTCCAGTTGGAACACTCCCAGTGTCTGGGCGCGATTGAGCAGGTCGTACGTTGCAGGATCGTCCAGGGGAATCTCGTCTATATTCAGGTCGCTGCCGCGCAGCCGTTTGACCGCAAGCACGGTCTGGTCGATAACGGTCAGCGTCTTCAGCCCCAGAAAATCCATTTTCAGCAGTCCGAGTTCTTCCAGATTCGTCATCGAATACTGGGTCGTGATATCGCCGGTGCTGCTCTGATAGAGCGGAACGAACTCATAAATGGGCCGCGGGCTGATTACGACTCCGGCCGCATGAGTCGAGGTATGCCGCGAGATGCCTTCAAGCGACTGCGCGATCTCGAGCAACTGCGCCACTTCTGGATCCTGGCGCATCAGGTTTTGAAGCTCCGGCACGCGCTCGATGGCGTCGTGAAGCGAAATGTTCAATTCGTTCGGCACCAGCTTCGCGATCTCGTCAACCTTGCTGTAGGGCAGGCCGAGTCCCCGGCCGACGTCGCGAATGGCGGCCCTCGCGGCCATCGTCCCGAACGTGATTATCTGAGCAACATTATCCTTGTGGTATTTTTCGATGACATAGGAGATGATCTCGCCGCGCCGCTCATAGCAGAAATCTATGTCGATATCCGGCAGCGAAACCCGATCCGGATTCAGGAACCGCTCGAAAATGAGCCCGTTCTTCAGCGGGTCGAGGTTGGTTATTCGCAGCAGGTATGCCACCAGGCTGCCTGCCGCCGAGCCCCGCCCGGGCCCTACGGGAATCCCTTCGGACCGCGCGAATCGGACAAAGTCGGAGACAATCAGAAAGTAGCTGGAATACCCCATTCGGGAGATGACGCTCAGTTCCATCTCAAGCCGGTCGCGGAGTTGAGCGGAAACGTCACGATATCGTTCCTTCAGGCCTTTTTCGCACAGCATCCGCAAATAGTTGTCCGCGGTATATCCTTCAGGAACCTGAAAATGCGGCAACTGTGAGCCGGAAGCGCCCGGCTGAAAATTGCATTTTTGCGCTATATCGACCGAGTTGCGGAGAGCCTCGGGAACTTGTTTAAACAGTTCGGCCATTTCTGCGGGCGATTTGAGATAGAACTCGTTGGTGCCGAATCGAAGCCGATTAGGATCCTTGATGGTGGTGTTGGTTTGGATGCACATGAGCACATCCTGCGCCAGCGCGTCGTTCTTCTCTACATAATGCACGTCGTTGGTTGCAACCAGCCTGGCGCCGGTCCGAGCGGCAAGATCGAGCAGGTCCGGCATGATCTTTTTCTGCTCGGGCAGGCCGTGATCCTGGATTTCCAGATAATAATTCTCCGGTCCGAATATCTCCTGATATTCTTTTATCGCGGCCAGCGCCTTTTCTTTTTTTCCTTGCAGCAAAAGAGCCGCCGGCTCGCCCTCGAGGCATCCGCTCAAGGCGATGAAGCCGCCGCTGTGTTTCCGGAGAATCTCTTTATCGATTCGAGGTTTGTAATAAAACCCCTCGCGGTAGCTGGCGGTTGACAGATACAGGAGATTCCTGTATCCCTCTTCGTCTGTTACGAGCAGAGTCAGGTGGTGATAATCGCGGGTCTTGCCGGTGGATTTGCGATCGAAGCGGCTCCGCCTGGCAACGTACATTTCCGATCCGACGATCGCTCTAATCGACAGCTTCCGCGCGCTCTTACAGAAATCGATGACGCCGAACATGTTGCCGTGGTCGGTGATTGCGATCGCGGGCATCTTGAATTCGACGGCCTTCTTCAGCAGTTTGTCGATTCTGCAGGCGCCGTCGAGCAGGCTGTATTCGGTGTGAACATGAAGATGAACAAAGTCTGCATGCTTCAATTACGCACTCTCCTCCCGTATGAAAGAAATAAGGCCTTTACGTATGACTTGAGCATGGAGAGCAAATGGAATCGGAGTTTCCAGCAAAGACCCTTAAGAACTCATTCGTTCCCTTTTCACGAATTTCCGAAGCATCTCAAAGGCGCGGTCGGCGCTTTCGTTCTTGATCTGCAAGCGTGTGCCCTTGAAATTGCACTTCTCGACGCGCGCTTTGCCGCGCGGGCCGCACACGGCGATAAACACTAGGCCCACCGGCTTTGCCGACCGATCCCGCGTTGGCCCCGCTATTCCGGTCACTCCGACAGAATAATCCGTTCCCGCCGCCCTGCGCGCTCCTTCCGCCATTGCCCGCGCCACCTCAGGACTGACCGCTCCATGGCGCCTGATCAGGCGCGGGTCGACGCCGAGCAATTCAGTTTTTGCCTTGTTGCTGTACACGACATATCCCCGCTCAAAATAGTCGGAGCTGCCGGGTATATTGGTGATTCGGTGCGCGATCAGCCCGCCGGTGCACGATTCGGCCGCCGCGAGCGTCTGCCCTTTTTCCCGCAGAAGAATTCCTATTTCGCGCTCGATTTTCATGTGAGCCAGAGGGCGAGCAGCCAGATGATGACACGAATGGAAACATTCGCATAGATACCCGCCACCACGTCGTCCAGCATGATTCCGAAGCCGCCAGGAAGAGACTGGACCTGGTACGCCGGAAAAGGTTTCAGGATGTCGAATATCCGGTAGAGGAAAAATACCGTCACCACAACCGGCCATGAGTATGGGACCCCGTAGAGGGCGATGAGCATTCCAGCAACCTCATCGATGCAGATTTCCCGCGGATCCGTCCGATTGAATCTTTTCTCGGCGAGCGAAGAGGCCGGCACGCCCGTAGCAGTTATGATGATGATCACGGCGGCGAACAGGCCCGGAACCGGATGCAGCCAATACGCGGCCAGCACGGCGGGCACGCTTCCCAACGTGCCGGGGGCAAGTGGAAAGAAACCAAGGAAAAAAACCGTTACATAGGCCGTCGTAACGGCGTCTTTCCATCCTTGAATCCCCAGAGGTGACGATTTCACCTTCCCCTGTATCTGATCTCTATGGTTCAATTATCTGGTCGAGCCGATTGCTGTTATTGCTTCTCAGGGATTCCCAAAACAGATGCCGGTTTGCTCGCAGATAGTTGTAGCCGGAGTAGACCGTCATCACCAAAGTTATTGCAACAAGTATATGTATCCCCAGTTTGGCCCAGAATTCTATCGAAGTCCAGTAGGAGGAGACGGAAACTATTATTTTCTTTGAAATGATGACGTTCAGAATCGCTATGATGACCGTCAACTGGCTGATCGTTTTCAATTTGCCGGCCCTGTCCGCGGCGACTACTTTCCCTTTCATCAAGGCGAGCATCCGGATTCCCGAGACGGCGAATTCACGCGCGATGATCACCGTTACGATCCATGCCGGAATGTAGGGGTAGGAGCCGACGAAGTAGATAAAGGCGGCGGAAGTGAGAATTTTGTCGGCCAGCGGGTCCATCAATCGCCCAAAATCGGTCTCAATCGCCCGCTCGCGCGCGATCTTGCCGTCGTAATAATCGGTTAGCGAGGCTCCGATAAACGTGATCAGCGCAAGGGAATGCGAATAGATGTTGTCCACGGAAAGGAACAGGAGGAGCAGCGGGACCAATCCGAGCCGGATAAGAGTCAGTTTGTTGGGCAGATTTATAGTGCTCATAACAGTTTTCCCTCAAGATCATAGTCGTGTGCTGCGGTAATGATGACTTGTTGAAACGAGTTGAGCGCCGGACGCTTTTTATACAGTACCCGAACGATTCCGTCAACTTCAGGGGCGTCACGATAGGTTCTTCCTATGGCGATGGCGGGGTCTTCCTCATCCGTTCCTTCAATTAACACTTCCATTTTCTTGCCTACCAGCGTTTCATTTAAAGAATGCGAAATCAGCATTTGCTCGCGCATCAGTATCTCATGCCGCTCCTGTTTCACTCGCGCTGGCACCTGCTTGCGATATTGGGCGGCGGGCGTTCCCGGTTCCCTCGAGTACGTAAATACGCCGAGTCTCTCGAATTTTGTTTCCCGCACGAAATCCAGAAGCTGCTCGAACTCCCTATCGGTCTCGCCGGGGAAGCCGACCATCACAGTTGTCCGCAGAGCCACATCGGAAACCTCGCTCCGCAGGACGTGGATCGCGCGACGGATATCGCCGGACGTGCCGCTGCGCCCCATCGCCCTGAGGATTTCGTCGCTGATGTGCTGAATCGGCATGTCGACGTAGTGGCAGATCGAGCGCGAATCCTCGATGGTGCGGGCGACAGCATTGGTAATTCTGCCTGGATGCGCGTACATCAGGCGCAGCCACTTTTTGGCACGAATGTTGTCGAGCTCGCGGAGCAGCGCCGTAAGGCCCTCCTCCCGCCCCTCGGCTTGTCCGAAATACGTTGTATCCTGGGCCAAAAGATTTATCTCTTTCGCCCCCTTCTTTATCAAGTTTCGCACTTCCCTGACCACCGACTCGATTGTGCGGCTGCGGTAGCGCCCGCGGATCGAGGGGATCGTGCAGTAGGTGCATCTGTTATCGCAGCCTTCAGCAATCTTGACGTACGTGGATGCACGCCCGTTCAGCAGCACCCTCGGCGTATTGTGATCATACAGGAATTCGGAGGCGCCGATTGTATAATACTTTTTTTCGCCTTGAATCGCCTGGTATGCCTCCACAATTTTCCCGATCTCATTACAGCCGATAAAGGCGTCCACCTCCGGAAACTCGCTGCTCAGCTTCTCCCGGTATCGCTGATATAGACAGCCGGCGACAATGATCCCCTTGCACGAACCGCTCTTCTTGTAGGTGACCATCTCCAGGATTGCTTCGATCGATTCTTCCGTGGCCGAGGCAATAAAGCCACACGTGTTGACGATGATCAGGTCCGCCTGTTCCGGCGATTCGGCGAGTGGTAGCCCTCTGGCGACAAGGAGCCCGAGCATGACTTCGGAATCCACCGTATTCTTCGTGCAGCCGAGGCTTTCAATCCAGACTTTGTGCAGCAAAACACGCTCAACTCTCTCTCAGATTCAGGGACAAATTACCCTCTACTAATGATACCGTCCATACCAGAATAATTCAACTGCAAAGTGGAAATCCTGCAGTCGCGTGAGGTTCGCCCGCCGGAAAAGAAGATCCTTATCCGCACATTTCGCAGATTTTCAAAGGTATCGTGTCGGCGCTCCAAAAGGAAGTCTTTTCAGCAAATCGAATCACCGCATGAGCAGGAAGGGGCTGGTTCCAAAAGGGCTACACGAATGAAGGCTCGGTTCGACAAGAATCAGTCGTTTCGAAGAAGGGGCAGCGGGTTTAGAAAAGATAGGAACCGCGGCAGGCCGGACAGAGGATGCTCCGCGCGTTATTTCACGCGTTCGATGAACGACTTGGTCCGGGTGTCGATGCGAACTGTTTCGCCCACTTGCAGGAATTGAGGTACTTTAACGACAATCCCTGTTTCCAGCGTGGCGCTTTTGGGAGAGGCAGACGCTGTCGCGCTTTTCAGCGGCGGCTGCGTATCCACAATCTTCAAGTCGACGGTAATGGGCAGTTGAATGCCAAGCGGGGTGCCTTCATAAAATTCGACATCAAGCTGCGTATTGGGCAGGATGTAATCGACAGCATCGCCAAGAACTTTCTTCGGAATGTCCACTTGTTCATAGGTGGTTGTATCCATGAAAGTATATATGTCGTCCGTGTTATAGATATACTCCATGGTTTTCCGTTCCAACATCACATCCTCGACAATATCCTCCGCCCTGAGCCGAATATCGTAATGGTCATTCTTCTTCAGATTGAACAGTTTCGCCTGTACGAACGCGCGAAGGTTCCCGGGAGTACGATGCATAACGCTCACTACGCGGTAAAGCTCGTTATTGTAACGAATAACCAGGCCGATCCGAAGTTGTCTTGCAGCTATCATGTATACTTATGCTCCTGTCCTCGTTTAGAATCAATACCAAATACCTATTATAGATTTCTTTCATGCTAAAAATCAACTGGCGGAAGAGCCTTGCCCCAATATGGCCCGAATTACGTGTGGACTCTGAATCTCAATCATTATCTCTCCGCTGTCTTCTTAGCTTTATAGAACCTGTCTCTTCCCGCGAAGCCCCCCGACATATGCTTGCCCCGTGCTTCGTTAAAAGTAATAATGTGTAACAAGAAGCAAAAAAACTTTCGAGCCGGGATTGACGAAAAATCGATTTATAATGAGGGTCGTATGACTGGTGGCCAAGCTGATCGAGCTTTTCGGCCGAGTGGATCCGGTGAAATTCCTGGAGGCGGGCAGGTCGGCGCTTTTTGCGGGAGTTCGCTAGACAGGAAGCCGTGAATTATGACAGGACCGGAAGGTATTTTCATGGATGATTCAGGAAAGTCGCGAAAAGAGTTGCTGAGGGAAGTGAGAACGCTTCGCCTTCAGGTTGAAGAGTGGAAGAATCTCGCCCAGAAGCGCAAAGAGATGGTCGAAGATAGCGAGGCGAAGTTCCTGCAATTGACCGAGGACATCGATGAGGTATTTTGGATGAGAACTCCCGGCGCCAGAGGCTTGCAATATGTGAGTCGTTCCTTTGAACTTATCTGGGGCCGTTCGCGAGAAGAACTTTATATGGACCCCCTCCGCATCTTTATCGAGTCGATTCATCCGGATGATCGGCCTCGCGTGGAGCAATGGCTTGATCATTACGAACAACCGACGCAGTACCGGATCATTCGCCCGGACGGCTGTGTCCGCTGGATTAACGACCGGCGCTTTTTTCTTTACGATGAGCAGGGTGCGGTGAGAAAGGTCATTGGGATTGCTCTCGATCTCACTTCGATGCGAGAGAAGTTTGTCATGTTTCAGCAGGCGGCCAAGGCGGCCGCTTTGGAACGGATGGTTGCGTTTGTGGCCCATGAGGTGAGAAATCCGCTCCAAATAATCCGCGGTGGAGTTGAAACTTTGGAGAGAGAGGCGGAGAGCGATAAGAAGGGAGAACCCATTTTGCAGGAACTTCATTACGGAGTGACCGCCATAGAAGAGATAATCGGCCAAATCATACTCTATGCCCTGCCCGTGCATCCGAATGTCAGCGAGACCACAACTGAAGGATTGATAGAAGCCGCCCTCACCAAAGTGAAGAGGCGGCTGGACAAGATCACTATTCACAGAGAATTCTCGTGCCCAAACAAGACGCTGCAGGTGGACAAGGAAAAACTGATACGGGCTTTATGCAATATCCTTGTTAATGCGGCCGAAGCGATGCCCGACGGAGGCGAGATGTGGATACGAGCGACATGCACATCGGACAAGGCTGATATCGCCGTCTCGGACACCGGGCGGGGGATTTCCCCCGAGAATCAGGCACGGGTTGCAGAACCGTTTTTTACCACCAAACCTGAGGGAATCGGATTGGGTTTGAGCATCAGCAGAAAGATCATCGAGGCTCATCGCGGCACAATGGCGATATCGAGCGAGCAAGGGAAAGGGACGACAGTGGAGGTGTTCTTGCCGTCCAACTAGAGAGGAATTGAAAAAAGAGTTGTGGACTGCATGCTCTCGCATAATTGATCGCGGATTACGCGTAATTTCCACGGTCCCTTCCTGCTGATTTTGCCTGCAAACCCGGGAAAGATAAAGTCATCCCCCGCAATCGAGGCAGCCCCCTCGGCTTCGCGAGGTATCGTTTGAGATTCGAGGCGGAAAATCATGATTGAGCCTGAAGTCAGAGTGGCGGCTTTGCTGTTTCTCGTCACGACACTTCTGGCCATTGGCCTCAAGGTGAGCGGCGGCGAAATTCTGGCTTCTCTGAACAACCGCAGCCTGTTGGCGCGCTCGCTGCTCGCGAACGTTGTGCTTGTGCCGCTTCTCGGATTAATTATTGTCAGGCTCGTTCCTCTCGCGCCGGATGTTGCGACGGCCATCCTTTTGCTGGCGGCCGCTCCGGGAGGAGTGGGGGCGATTCAATTTTCCAGCAAGGGGAACGAGCCGGAGATCAGCTTCGGGGCCGGCCTGCTCTTTCTGCTCTCGGTGCTGGCGGTCTTCATTACACCGCTTCTTGCAAAAGTGCTTCTGCCTGCCGGCGCGCCGATGGCGATGGTGTATGGAAGGGTCATTCTTTTCCTGCTGCTGTACCTGTTGTTGCCTTTGCTGCTTGGGTTTGCCATTCGGGGCTTTTCCGAAGCGGCGGCGGAAGCGCTGACCAAACCGATTGCTCTCGTCGGGACGCTGTCATTCGTTGCAATGGTTGTTTTGACGCTCGGAATGAGGCGGGAGGCGACGCGGGCGATTGGCGGCAAGGCAATCCTGGTGATGCTCGCTCTCATCCTTGTGTCGATGGCTGTCGGCTGGCTGTTGGGCGGGCCCGAGAAGGGCGGGCGGCGGATTTTGGCCACTGGAACAAGTTTTCGCAACGCCCCGCTCTGTCTGGTTATCGCTTTGCAGAGTTCTCCGGGAAGGGTTGGGTTGTATGCCGTGGTCGCGTACTCGGCGCTGATGGTCCCGCCGAACCTTGCTCTCACCATCTATCACAGCCTCAGGAGCAGACAGATTCGAGGCGTCCCACAAAAAACGGATCAGGAATGATTGGCGAAACTGACTGGTTTAGGAAATAATGTAAGCAACGCGAGGATTGAGTGATGGCTTTTATACGGAGACGCCCGAAAGGTCCGCCGGAATGGCCGTGTTTTCGGGCGGCGCCGGCGCCCCCAATGCTCCTGCCGGTCATCACCCTGCTTCTTGGTTTCGTCTCGTCGTGCGCGCATTATCCCGTCAATCAGAGGGTCGAGCGGTACGACACGATGCTGAGTTATCTTGCTCCCACGGTTGGACCCCAGTCCGATGATCTGCTGCTGGTGCTTGCGTTCTCGGGCGGAGGCACGCGCGCAGCGGCGCTATCCTATGGCGTTCTTGAGGCGCTCGATGAGATTTCAATTCCTGCGTCCGGTCTTGAAGAGGGCGCGGGCGAGGATCATGGCGCCCTGCTCGACCGCGTCGACATAATTTCGTCTGTGTCGGGCGGGAGCGTCACGTCGGCATATTACGTGTTGTATGGCGACCAGACGTTCATCGACTTCAAGGAGCGCTTCTTGTACCGGAATGTCAACCGAGACCTCATCTTGCGGGGGCTCTTTCCGATCAACCTGATCCGGCTGGCGTCACCGCGCTATGGGAGGAGTGATCTTGCAGCCCAATATTTTGACAACCTTCTGTTTCACGGCGCTACATTCAAAGACCTTCTTGATAAAGACACGCCGCGATTGTTCATTCAGGCGACCGACATCGCCGACGGCATCTATTTCGGATTCACGCCTGCGTACTTCGCTCTCATATGCTCGAACCTCGACGGCTTTCCCATCGCTCGCGCGGTGACTGCCTCGGCGGCGTTTCCCGGAGCGTTCACCTCGGTCACTCTTCGCAACTACGCCGGCACATGCGGTTTCGAGCCGAAGCCGTGGGTCAAGGAAGCGCTCGAGGAGCGGGATACCACGAGCCGCGCTTTCTATGTCGCCACTCATGTGAATACGTATCTTGATTCCGAAGAGAAGCCCTATATTCATCTGGTTGACGGCGGCGTCGCCGACAATCTCGCTCTGAGAGGACCGCTCGAAGTCATTCTTGGCCGAGGCGGTCTCGAAGAGACGTTGAAAGCCCTCGGCCGAGAAAATATCCGACGAGTCGCCTTCATTATTGTGAACGCCGAGAAGGAAACCCACAGGACATGGGGCCTGTTGCCCACCGGTCCCGGACTTTTCGGGATACTCGGCATGTTTTCGTCGGTGATGATCAGCAGTTACAACTACGAGACGATCGATCTCCTTCGAAGGTCGATGAAGCAATGGACAACCGAAAGCGCGCGGGAAGGGAAACAGCCAATCGAATGTTACGCGATTGAGGTCGCCTTCAGCGCATTGCCGGACGAGGACGAGCGCAAATATTTTTCGGGCATTCCCACGTCCTTTAATCTGCCGGATGAAAGCGTGGACGCTTTGATCGAGGTCGCTGGCCGTATGCTGTACGACTCCGAGGAGTTTCAGAGGCTGGTCAATGATCTTGGCGGCTTCATTCCACCGCCATCGGCTGCACATCAAGAGGGAAAAGGCCCACCATAATTCTCCGCACGTTCCCATATACTCCGATTTCCCGTAGATAATGAAACTCTGGCTGCTGACCGGCACCTCGACTGGCAGTTGGCGCTTTGTCCCGGAGATAATCCAGAGGAGGTGCATATGAAAAAAATCATTCCACATGTACGGTTTGATCAGGCCGAAGAGGCCGTCAACTTCGCTGTTTCCGTTTTCAAGAACTCGAACATCATGAGCGTTGCTCGCTATGGAGCGGCGGGGGCGGAGGCTGCCGGAAGACCAGAGGGAAAGTAATAACCAAAGTCCTTCGGCTTGCGGGGCAGGAGTCCATGGCACTGAACGGCGCCCCCGCTTGACTTTTTCCCCAAAATGCGCGCGCTTATATGATTATCAGATCCTTTAATCTTACATGTGTGCGCGATCTCAGACGTATTAAAAAAATATCTTCTTCCGTTTGCAGGATTGTCCCTTAAGCCGTTTAGACAATTGTACGGCTACCTGCTAAAATTCCAGTGGTAGAATAAGGCAGCCGGCAGAGTATACGCCGGCAAATTAGTTTGGCTCGACCTCAGGGAAGAGAAGGCATAATCCGGATGACCGATAACGACAAGGAATATTACCAGCTTGGCAGCGGCGAATTGATCCTGAGATTGAAGACGGACCCCAAGCGGGGCTTGAGCAAGCAGGAGGTTGAACGCCGGCTTGAGGAATACGGCGCGAACGAGCTTCAGGCCGCCCGCAGAATCTCGCCGTGGTCGATTCTGTTCGAGCAGTTCAAGAACATACTCATCATGATCCTCATTGTTGCGGTAGTCCTATCCTTTTTGCTGGGGCACATGCTTGAGGCCATCGCCATCACAGTTATTCTCCTGTTCGCAGTGCTCCTCGGATTCATCCAGGAATACCGGGCTGAACGCGCGCTTGACGCCTTGAAGCAGATGGCTGCGCCCACCGCGACTGTGGTTCGGGACGGCGAGGAGGCAGAGGTTCCCGCAAGAGATATTGTTCCCGGCGATATCATCCTGATCCAATCAGGTGATCGAATCCCGGCGGACGCGCGGCTGCTTGAGGCGGTGAACCTGCAGATTGAAGAATCCGCCCTGACCGGCGAGTCGGTGCCGGTGGGCAAGATCGACGCTCCGCTTCATGAGAGCGGTCTGGCCCTGGGCGACCGCAAGAACATGATTTATGCGGGCACCGTCGCCAGCTATGGCCGCGGGCGCGGCGTGGTTGTGGCCACCGGGATGCAGACCGAGTTCGGCAAGATCGCCCGGATGCTCCAGGAAGTGGAGATCAGCAGGACTCCGCTGCAAAAAAATCTGGACAGGCTCGGCCACATCCTTGCCCGTGTCGGCTTCGCGGTTGTCATTATCATTATCGGTCTGGGGCTTCTCCGGGACCAGCCGTTCTTCGAGATGTTGGTGTTCGGGATCGCCCTGGCTGTGGCCGTTGTCCCGGAAGCCTTGCCCGCCGTTGTTACCATCTCGCTGGCCATCGGAGTCCAGCGGATGGTCAAGCGCAACTCGCTCATCCGGCGGCTTTCCGCCGTCGAAACCCTCGGCAGCACTTCCATCATATGTTCCGACAAAACGGGGACCCTTACCAAAGACGAGATGACCGTCCGAAAGATTCACTTCGACGGCAAGAGCGTAGAAGTCTCGGGATCGGGATATGACCCGCATGGCGAATTCTTCCGGAATGGGTCCGCCATCAATCCGCCTGACCTGCTTATGCACGTGCTTCGCGCCGGCGTACTTGCCTCGGACGCGGCCCTCTCCTCCGGCCAGGAGGGCGGGCAGTGGCAGATAAAAGGCGATCCGACAGAGGGCGCGCTGATTGTTGCGGCGGCAAAGGCCGGCTTGAAAAAGGATGAACTGGAAGCCGAATTTCCGCGTATTAATGAAATTCCGTTCACCTCGGAAAGCAAGCGCATGACGACGCTCCACTCTACTTCGAAGGGTACCGTCGCCTATTCGAAGGGAGCTCCGGAAGTTATCATCAATTCGTGCGCAAAACAACTGACCGAGGCCGGCGAAGTCGAACTGACCTCAGAACAGAAACAGCAGATTTTGGAGACGGAACAACGAATGGCGAGCGACGCGTTGCGCGTGCTGGGTTTGGCCTATAAAGCGGATACGGATATCGAAAACGTCGAGCGCGACATGGTCTTCCTCGGGCTGGTGGGAATGATCGATCCGCCGCGCCCCGAGGCGAAATCGGCAGTCGACACCTGCAAACAGGCGGGCATCAAGACGGTGATGATTACCGGCGATCATCCGCTCACCGCGCAGGCGATCGCACGCGAATTAGGCGTGCTCGAAGAGGGGCGCGTCATAACCGGCGCGGAATTGGAGGCGATGACCGACGCCGATCTGGAAAGCGACGTTGACAACATTCAGGTCTACGCCCGCGTCTCGCCCGAGCACAAGCTTCGCGTGGTGGGCGCTCTGCAAAAAAAAGGCTATTTCGTCGCAATGACGGGCGACGGCGTTAATGACGCTCCCGCCCTTAAGAAGGCCGATATCGGTATCGCGATGGGGATAACAGGAACCGACGTGACAAAGGAAGCCGCCGACATGACTTTGACCGATGACAACTTCGCCTCCATTGTCGCAGCCGTGGAAGAGGGGCGCGGCGTCTTCTCGAATATCAAGAAGTATCTGATGTTCCTGCTCTCTTCCAATATCGGCGAAATCGGCCTGATGGTGGGCGCTTCGCTGCTTGGCCTCCCGCTGCCCCTGAGCGCGGTCCAGATCCTGTACGTCAATCTCGCCACCGACGGATTGCCGGCTTTGGCCCTTGCCGTCGACCCCTTTGAAAAAGACCTGATGCGGCGGAAACCGAGAGACCCGCACCTCGGCATCTTTTCCCGGACGGTGGTGATCCTGATGCTTAGCGGCGGTATCTGGTCGGGTATCATCAACCTCGGACTCTTCATGTGGGCGCTTGGCTCCAGCCGTGGCACTACGGAAGCGATGACAATGACTTTTGTCTCTTTGATACTGGTTCAGTTCTTCAAGGCATACTCCTATCGTTCCGATCGGAACTCCGTTTTTGAGCGTCCGTTTTCCAATAAATGGCTGAATCTCGCCATCGTGTGGGAACTTGCCCTCCTGTCTCTGATCGTCTATCTGCCGATTCTGCATGAGCCGTTCACCACGTATTCCCTGCCATTGCTTGACTGGCTGATCGTTGTCGCCCTTGCCGCAACCGTCGTGCCCGTGCTGGAATTCGCGAAATGGATGGAACGGCGCGGCTGGTTCGGGAAGCTGGCCTGAGAGAGAGCCACCTGCAGGAAACCCGCTTCAGATTCCCCATCCGGAAAATGAGTCGGACAACATCAAACACAAGCCCGCCAGCCGCCAAGCAAGCAGAGGGCGCAAGACATCTCTCTTGTACTACTGAACAGAGCAGCCGCAGGCAATCTTCAGATTATTGGCAGAAAGAACCAGCAACATTTGGACTGTCTGCAAAATTTTCGAAGCTGCTTTCGACGCAACAGGAGATTGTGATGCTGGCGGAAAATGTTTTGGAGCGCAGATTTTCTTCCGTTATAAAGCTTGCCCCGGACCCCGATCCGGGGCAGGAATCCAGGATGCACGGTCCCAGCCATGCCTGGAAACCCGAAACCTGAAACCATTCGAGCGAAAAGGATTTCCTTCTCAAATTTGCGTCTATGTGCTAAAATGTTCGCAAAAGGGAGAAGGTATAGGAATCAAGTCATTCCTGCGGAGAGCCCGCCCTGGACTTGATCCGGGGCAGGAATCCAGTCTTAGACTTTTGACAAATCTGAGAAAATCTGCGGAATCAGCGGATGAAAACGTCTTTTCTTTAAAAATATGACCTCGCCATCCGAAATCCTCGCCCTCATCGAGCGCTTCGAGCGCAACATCGACTCCTACCGCTCGCCCGCATACAACGAGGCCCAGCTTCGCCTCGAATTCCTCAACCCGTTCTTCCAGGCGCTCGGCTGGGACGTCTACAACGAGCACGGCTACGCCGAAGCCTACAAGGAAGTCATCCACGAGGACGCCATCAAGATCGGCGCGCCCGACTACTGCTTCCGCATCGGCGGCGCGCGCAAGTTCTTTGTCGAGGCCAAAAAGCCCGCCGTCAAGCTGCTGGCCGACGGCCCGTTGAAAGACGACACGCCCGCCTTCCAGCTACGCCGCTACGCCTGGAGCTCGAAACTGCCGCTCTCGATCCTGACCGACTTCGAGGAGTTCGCCATCTACGACTGCCGCATCCGCCCGAAGCCGGCCGACAAGATATCTACCGCGCGCGTCTTCTGCTGCAGGTACAAGGAGTATCCGGAGAACTGGCCGCACATATCCGGCATCTTCTCGAAGGAAGCCATCCTGAAAGGCGATTTC
>QZKU01000108.1 GCA_003598085.1 Candidatus Abyssobacteria bacterium SURF_5 | reverse complement strand
CGATCCCGCAGTCAATCCCGGCGCACCCGAAGTGTGCGACGACGGCATCGACAACGACTGCGACGGCTTTGTTGACGCAGCCGATCCAGATTGCGAAGGACCGCCCCCGGTGGACGCGGACGGCGACGGCTATGCCGCTGATGCGGATTGTGACGACACCAATCCCGCAGTCAATCCCGGCGCACCCGAAGTGTGCGACGACGGCATCGACAATGACTGCGACGGGTTTGTTGACGCAGCCGATTCCGATTGCACCATTGCTCAGCCGTCTGAAATTCACTTGCTCGAGCCTGCAGACGGCGCCGTGATACGGGAGCTTCCGACGTTCGAATGGTCGGCCGAAACCGCCGATACTTTCCGTCTCGAGTTTTCACTTGATCCGGATTTCACGGCGTTTTTGTGGCATTCTCCGATACTGAAGACGACTTCATTCACCCTGCCGTCAACGATCTGGGCGAAAGCGCCGCAAGACACTCCTATTTACTGGAGAGTGAGAGGCGCTGACGGGGATGTACGTCCGATAGTCGTCGAGGAAAGTGAGGAGGTCTGGCTTTTAACAGTAGTAAACGACAACGTTCATGATGATGAAGATGAAAACGATGACGAACGCGATGATGACGATGACGACAAATGCGAACGTTCGCCGCGTCAATTCTGGAGGATCTGGAGAAAAAAATAAGTAAGCGATAGACGCTAAATAGCCTGTAAACAGACATTTACAGGGAATAAGAGAAGCAGCCAATGGACTGCTTCTCTTTTTTTTTGAAACCGACGAAAAAATCGCTTGCACTTGGATCGGTTAATGAACATGCTTACTTAGTTTACTGTACTGGAAATGGAATCGAGCAGGTATATCAGCGCGGAAGAGGCTGTATTTTGACTGGCAGTATACCCGACTCACGCGAGAAGCGTGGCCGGGTTTAAAGGTAACAGTGGAGGACAATAGGAGAGAAAAAGTGGAGGTGGCGCATGAGAACTAAGAATTACGTCCTGATTCTCTTTCTGTGGTTGATGGCCCTGCTGTTTCTGATTCCACAACCCGCGCTTGCCAGATCGGAGCTTTTCGGGTTGCATTGTGCGTCATGCCATTCGAACGACACGCCGACGTGCAATGGGTGTCACGCGCACGGTGTCTGGCAGGATCAGTCCCGGACAGTGATGAATCTGACGGCCACGACCGACAAGACCCTCTATACGGCCGGCGAAACGGTAAACGTGGTTTTTACCGGCGGGTATAGGACCGGTTGGATTCGCGCGATTCTTTATGAGGATCTTGGCGGAGGGAGTTATCGAGAACTTGACCGGGTAACGGGCCCAACGGAGACGGGCGATGACGGAGGCTTCCCGGGCTTGCAGTTTCCGGTAATGCTTTCCGCCCCCGCTCCGGCCACTCCCGGAGTCTACCGGTGGACGGTCACGTGGTATGGCGCATTGTTTGATGTAGGCAATGAAACACTGAATCACGGCGAGGAACTCACTCTGACAAATTCCTTTGAGGTTGTTGGCGGTCCCGGATGCGCCGATGCGGACGGCGACGGATTCGAGGATGCCTTGTGCAACCCGAGTCCAGGAGCCGGCGGCGGAGACTGCGACGACACGGATCCGCTCGTCAACCCGGGCGTGGCTGAAAAATGCGATGATGGAATTGACAACGACTGCGACGGATTTGTCGATCTCCTCGATCCGGATTGCGGAGCGCCGCCGATCGATGCGGACGGCGATGGGTTCTTCTCCGACGTCGATTGCGACGATACGAATCCGCTGGTGAACCCGGGCGCGGCTGAAGTCTGCGACGACTTGATGGACAACGATTGCGACGGGTTGACGGATGCGGCCGATCCCGATTGCGCCGCGCCGGTGGACGAAGACGGCGACGGCTTTTTTTCGGACGTGGACTGCAACGACCATGATCCCCTCATTAATCCGATAGCGACCGAAATCTGCGGCGACGCCGTCGACAACGATTGCGACGGACTCGTCGATGAATCCTGCGAAGATTTCGATGCGCCCGTGATTATTGAGGAGGACCTTCATCCATTCCCCGGACAGGGAATCGTGGACAACTTTCCCGCATCTGTGTTCACCACTATCTGCGTAAGACTCTTTGACGACACAGCGGTAGCGCTGGCAGACCCGACATGCCGCACCGCCGTCAATGCGTTCCTCGTGTATACCGACGGCGGCGTAGAAACTCTGGAACCGATTGCCGGGGAAACCAGATTCAGAATGGTGGAAGACGGGAACGCCCGAGATGTGTGGGTGACGTTCGTTCCGGATTTTGAAACCACATTCGGCTCCGGGCTGCCGATGGGGCAGACGGTGCAGGTTGTTGTTGATGCGTGTGACGCTCGGGCGAATTCCGCCACGTACTTCGCCGACGGCTCATACCGCTTCAACATAGAGGACACGGCGCCGGTCTTGCCGCCGCAAGTCGTGGAAATGCAGGACGAATTTGTCATCATCACACTGCTTGACGGCACGCTCTCAGGCTCGTTCCTGGTGGTTCCCGTAACCTTGATACCCCGCCCGTTCTTTGGTCCGGTGGACGGTCTCGCTCCGCTGCCGTTCGGTGTGAGAGGATTCGCCGAGCCCGTCAGTCTGCAGCCGCCGATGGTGCTCCCTGAGGATTGCGCAACGCTGGTGCTCCTGCTTCCTGCGGGAACGAATCCGCAAGCACTGGAGGTATGGCGTTTCACCGTCGGAACCGGCTGGCAAAGAGCCTTTGTCGGCGATGGATTCCTGGTGGAGAGAATCGATCATGCGGCATTCCCGGACGAGACCGGGCAGCCGGCAGTCGAGTTGTGTGTGAGCCATCTAACCGACGGGCTACAGCTCGTCACTCCGCAGCAGGTTGGTGACGATGACGATGATGACTGCTTCATCGCAACCGCGGCGTTCGGTTCGCCGATGGCGGCCGATGTAGTCATCCTCAGACAATTCAGAGATGCGTACCTGTTGTCGAACGATATCGGGCGAATCTTTGTTCGGCTGTATTACCATTACAGCCCGGCGATTGCCGATGTAATTGCACGTCATGAGATTCTGAGGGCGGCAACGAGGACAACTTTGATGCCCGTGATCTGGACGTGCGATCTTGCGCTAGAGGCGCCCAGTTTTGTTGGGCTGGGAATGCTTCTCAGCTTGACGCTCGGAACTTCCCTCGTGCTGTATCGCTTCGCTCTCAGGAAGAAAAGGATCTGAAAAGGCAGACTGAGAGGATAAATACTGCAAGGAAAGAGGGGCGGCGAGGCGCCGCCCCTCTTTTTTATGCTTTTTCCAAGAATCGTTTCGCTGATTCCCGCATGGAATGACGCGGGAAAGAGGACCGCTTTTCAAATCCAGCTTTCAGAGGGAGAGGATGCCGACTGCTTATCTCCTTTGCAGCACGACTCCTTCAATTTCGGGATCGCCCGGCTTCACTTTGGCGCGGATTGTCTTGGAGGAGTAGGAATGCAGGATTTTTTCCACGATCGCTGCATCCACCCTGGAAAGCAAGCGCTGGCTGAAGGCGATTTCGCCTTTACCCGCGCTGCTGCACATCCGCGAGGCGAAATTTACAACCGATCCGATCAGCGTGTAGTCGAGCCTTGCCTCCTGACCGATATCCCCCATGATGACTTCGCCGGAATCGCAGCCGATGCCGATGGGCAGAAGGTGGTTTTTTTGGACCGCGCTCTGGAGTTTTTCGGCGGCGATGAGACTCTCCTGAAGCTTCTGCTCAGGGAAGTAGGCGAGAATTCCGTCGCCCAGAATCTTGTTGACCCTGCCGCCGCTCGAGTTGATGATCCGCGCCATGATTTCGTGCTGCCGGTTCAGCGTCTCTACGACCTCGGCGGGGGCGCGTTCGGCGCTCCACTGCGTGAAACCGCGGATGTCTACAAACATGACGACCACACTCGTCTTGAATGCCTGCAGGTCCTGCTTCAACACGTCCACAAGAGGGTCTGTCCCCGAGCGCAGGCTGTACTGCCTGCTCAAGAAGCGCCTGCGGATCGAATCCAGAATCGGGGCGGTTTGGGAGGACCAAATGGTATCCCAGCGATGCACCTGGCTATAGGTCAAGGGGTTAGCGACACCCAACTCCTTCGCTTTCTTTGAGATTGAATCGATGAGAAGCGAGATAGTCGAAGGTCCTTCCTCTATCGCCACCTTCATGAGTTCATCAAGAGAATGCGCGTCCAACTCCTTTTTTAGCCAGTACTCCAGCCACTCTTTTCCGCTTGAGAAAAGGGCGCGGGTTTGGGCGGTTGTCGGCTTGTTGCGTAATTCCCCGATGAGCCGACCGGGATTAACTTCCTGCAGCAATTGGAGGAAGACATCGATATCCTTTTCGATGATTCCTCCATGTTGGGGGAGAATGCGATCAATTTTGAATGTCTTTATCTTTTCGTAAGCATAAAGAACCGGTTCTCTGGCGGCCACGTAATTTTCAATGAAGTCGCGCGCGAGTTCCTTGTAGGAGCGGTCGGCATACAGGCTCCATTCGCGGCTGAAGACTGCGAAGACGTCGCCGGAGAAAAGGGATGAGGTTTTAGTGTCGTAACTCATAATATTCCCGGCGAAATGGAGGTAAGGTGCGTGGAAAAAGACAACTTTCCGGCCCGACTTCAGTTCCAAACTATCCCCGTCTCCCAGCGGCAAAACGCCTTTCCGAACGCCATAGTAGGGGACGAAAAGCGCCGTGCGTGGATGCGCCATAATAACGAGGTCGGGATGCAGGGCGTTTTCAATCAGGGGAATCAAGCCGCACAGATCGGGGTCTTGGTGGTGGACGACGAGGTATCGAATGTGCTCGGGAGAAGTCACTTGCTCGATCTTCTGGAGAATGATGTCTCGAAACAGGGGGTGGCCCGGCCCGGGATCGAACAACACCGCCTCATCTCCGTCTATCAGAAGGTAGGGATTATTGGAAAAGCCGGCCTCGTAATCCGCAAATCCGACCCACCACAGGCCATCAGCAACCTCTATGGCATTCGAGTCGTCGAGTTTCTTCATAACGCACCGCCTTTTCTATCCGCGATTTGTATCACTATCATATTGGTTCAGGAGCCATAGCGTCAATCCGTGCTGCTAAAAGGTCTGAGGCTTGATGAACTTGCGTCCATAAATATAATACAATAGCATCAGGAACGAAATAGCCTGGTGATCCGTCTTATAATTGGGAAGGAAATCAAAACGAATGAAAGAAGAGCGATCAGGTGAAACAGGGAAAGTGGCAGTCTTGATCTGTTCGGAAACGATCGGCCGTGGGAACGATGAACTTGGCGCTAATTTGATGATGAATTTTCTCCATCATTTAAGTATTTCTGATGATCCGCCGGATTTCTTGATCATGATGAATTCCGGCGTCAAGTTGGCTACCGAAAGTACGGATGTTCTGGAGACCCTACGGGAGCTGGAAAAGAGGAACATCCAGATTCTTGCCTGCGGAACCTGTCTGGATTTCTTTCAGTTGAGAGAAAAGCAACGTGTGGGCAGAGGATCCAACATGAGGGAGATTTCTCAAATACTTGTGTCGGCGTCAAAGGTGGTAAGCGTCTGAGCACACCACCTCAGCTTTCCGCCGAAAGCGCACCAAACTCTTCATTTAGCTGGCCATTATTCCCTCGGAGGAGTATCGTTTCGGTCCCCCTCAAGACGGATAATGCTCGCCTTTGGCTTCATCGAGCATGACGAGAAGAAATACGCTCGACAGTTGCCGCCTCCACCGCCCCCACTGAATCAAGCACGTACAGTGTGGCGAATTCCTCGTTTTTCAGATTTGTCAGCGCATGCTGCATTTGCTCCCATTGCCGCTCGACGACCTCGGGATTAATATATCGGTCGCGGCGGCGGTTGCGCGCGAAACAGACGGTCTTCGGCAGGTCGAAAGCGATACCGATGGGAACGACCTCATACGCGGCGGCGATCAGGAACAGCTGTTTCCGAACGTCGCGCCTCAGGTTTGTGGCATCTATGACGACGACTTTCCGGTTATGCAGACGTTTCCTGGCGATGAAATGAAGCAGGTCAAACGCATCCTTCGACACGTCCTGGTTGTTGGCATCGTCGGACACGAGTGCGCGGCAAAAATCCGACGAAACCACTTCGGTTGGCAAAAAATGCCTGCGGGCAAAAATGGATTTGCCCGAACCGGACGGCCCGATCAGCAAGACCAAAGACGGGTCGGGGATCAATATCTTCATCTTCTTCAAAAACCTCCGCTTCTTCAAAAACCTCCGCATACAAGCTGAATTTGCTTAATTAAACTATAGGAAATGCGGCCGCATGGTGCCACTGATCTTGCGGGGGAGGCGCTGCCGGAAAGCCAGGAGAAGGATTACCAAGCTTGCCCATTTCTGGCCAAGACCGCAAAATATATTGGAATATATGCCGAGAAACTTCGGATTCTAAGGGAGGAAAGATGGCTGAACAGGAAAAGAAGGTTTTAAGAAAGGCGACATTTGCCGGCGGCTGCTTCTGGTGCGTGGAAGCCGATTTTGAGAAGGTGCCGGGGGTTGAGGATGTGGTTTCCGGCTATGCGGGAGGAGACGTGGAAAATCCCACGTACGAGCAAGTTACATCAGGTACAACGGGCCACGTCGAGGCCGTTCAGGTATATTATGATCCGTCGCGAGTCTCATATGAGCAGTTGCTTGAGGTTTTCTGGAAGCAAATAGACCCGACAGATGCGGGTGGGCAGTTTGTCGATCGCGGCAGCCAATACCGCAGCGCGATCTTTTATCATGATCAGGAGCAAAGGCGGCTTGCGGAAAAGACAAAGGAAGCCCTTGACAAGTCAGGCAGATTTGACAGGCCGATAGCCACCGAAATCAGGCCCTTCACCAACTTTTATCGGGCCGAGGACTATCATCAGGATTATTACGACACGCATTCATTGAGATACAAGGTGTACCGTCATCATTCCGGCCGAGACGAATTCATTGAAAAAGCGTGGAGCCCGAAACCGGAGGAGACGCGGTTGGACGAAGCGCAGCGGCGCCCAAAGCTGGACGAGGCCACGTTGCGAGCGAAGCTGACACCGCTTCAGTACGAGGTCACCCGGCATGAGGGAACGGAACCGCCATTTGACAACGAATATTGGGATAACAAGCGCGAGGGCATATACGTGGATGTCGTATCGGGAGAACCGCTGTTCAGTTCCATCGACAAGTACGATTCGGGGACGGGCTGGCCCAGCTTCACCAAGCCGCTCGAGCCCCAGAACATCGTCGAAAAAGACGACAGGAAGCTGCTTTTCACCAAACGCACTGAGGTGAGGAGCAAGCGCGGCGACTCGCACCTGGGCCATGTGTTCGATGACGGCCCGCCCCCGACCGGCCTTCGCTACTGCATGAATTCCGCGGCTCTGCGTTTCATTCCAAAAGAAGACATGGAAAAAGAAGGATATGGAAAATATCTATATCTCTTTCAAACGCATAAAAAGAACAGGTAGTGTAATATTCTAACGCTTCTTCCCATTTTTGTTGCTGCGAACACTTGAGAAATTCTGGCCGACACGGTATACTTCGGCCAGAATTTTTCTTTCACGGCTAAGGGAGCAGGTCCGGACGGGGCGCAGATGAATAAAAGAATTTATGATCATCCCGAGGAGTACGAGGCTGCCTTTTCATTTCGCGACATCAAGCATGAAGTCGATGTCATAGAGAAATGCGTTGAGCTTCACTCTCGAATTCTTGTCCGCCGCACGCTTGAACTCGGCTGTGGTCCGGCGCCGCATTCGTTGGAGTTGATGAGAAGAGGATACTCCTACATTGGCGTTGATCTGAACGATCGGATGCTTCAATATGCGAAGGCAAAAGCGAAGGCGAAAGGATTTTCGCCTGTCCTCGTTCAGGCGGATATGAGTCGCTTTGAATTGCAGGATCATGTCGATTTCGCCCTCGTCCTGCTCGGTTCGCTTTATGTGAAGAATGCGGAAGAGTTTCTGAGCCATCTCTCCTGCGTCGCGAATGCATTGAACCCGGGCGGCCTCTACCTGCTTGACTGGTGCATCGAGTTTAATCCGTTGCTGCAGAGAACTGAAAACTGGATGATCCAAGCGGATCGATACAGGATAGAGGCATCCTATCTCATGCAGAATGTCGATCCTGCCACTCGGACCTTTGATGAGATCATCAGGCTTCGGATAATCGGTGAGAATGACGTTCAAACCACATTGGAGGAAGTTTCCCGAAGACACGCCATTATTCCGGACGAATTTGTCGGTTCAGTAGAAAAGAGCGGACAGTTCGAGTTTATTGGCTGGTGGAATAACTGGAATCTGGATGAACCGCTGGACAAGCATTGCCCGCAGGCTCGGGAGGGAAAGATCGAGCGGCCAATCGCTCTCCTCCGCAGATTGGGAACTGAAAGATTGTCTCGAACGACAGATTCGACCTGATTCCTGCCTTGACTAGAGATACTATTCTCTGGATTCCTGAGGACGCCGACTACAGGGGCGGATTAAATTCTATGGGATCCTGTAGATCGGTTCATTCCTCACATTCCGTAAGCGGTGTGAGTCTTGGAACCACTGCGATATGTCCCGCCGGAAAGTCTCTGGTTCATTTGAGCACAACGTCCCGCCAAAGACCAACTGTTGCCGCTTCGCCCCGTTTCTCTGATCTGTTCGGCGGAAGAACTCTCAGTATTCGTTGCCAGCGCAATTGCTGCTCCTATCAGTGCGGCGAGTTCAGCTCCGTCCCGCTTATTGTCGTCGCCGTTCCGAGGGTCAAACGGGGGAATTGCCACAGCCTGCGGCGTGACCTCCACGTGCGATTCAGGAGAGCCGTGTTCACCATGTAAATTATTCAGGAACACTTCCGCAAGCATCTGGTCATGAGATCGTTCGTTCTGTTCGAGCTGTCTCATTGTTTCTAGTAGATACCCGATGTGCTTCTCAATGTACCCGGTATCGAAATTACCGCTGAGGAAATCAGGCTCTCGAAATATGGCTCGATGGAGCGGAAGAGTTGTCTTGGTGCCAAGTATCACATATTCATTAAGGACCCGCTTCATTCGTGAGATGGCCTCATCTCGCCCTCTCGCCCAAACCGACAACTTCGACACAAGCGAATCGTATTGGGCGGGAATGGAGTACCCCATGAACACGCCGGTATCCACCCTGACTCCAAATCCTCCGGGGGCGCGATACCCGAGAATCTTGCCGGGAGACGGGAGGAAATTCCGGGATGGGTCTTCCGCGTTGATTCTGCATTGGATCGCCCAGCCCCTGGGAACAATGTATTCACCGGCGAAGGGGATGCTTCCTCCGGCAGCAATTCGTATCTGCTCCTTGATGAGATCGATACCGGTAACCAACTCCGTGATCGAGTGCTCCACCTGAATTCTTCCGTTAACCTCGATGAAATAGAAGCTGCCATCCTGGTAGAGAAACTCGACGGTTCCAGCATTCTCGTACTCGATCAATCCGGCCGCATTCCTGGCCAATTCAATGACGATGTCTCTATCCTCTCCGGTAAGCGCGGGTGAAGGGGTTTCCTCTATTAATTTCTGGTAGTCTCTCTGGATCGAGCACTCTCTTTCACCAAAGGCAAGAATGCCTCCTGTGTGATCCGCGAGGACTTGCACCTCGATGTGTCGCGGGCGCTCCAGCAATTTTTCGATGTAGAAGGCCGGGCTTCCAAAAGCCGACTTGCCGATTGTCCTTGCATACCGTATTGCGTCTTCCGTTTCTTGCTCGGTGAATACTGCCCTCATTCCCTTGCCGCCACCCCCGAATGACGGCTTGATAATCACCGGCAGCCCGATTTCGCGAATCGCTGTCTTCAGATTTTCCGCCGCAACCCTATCTTCAAGAGACGGCAGAGTCGGAATGCCGCCGGTTTTCATCAATTTCTTCAGGCCGGCTTTATCTCCGATCTTTTTCATGCAGGCGCTCGAGGGCCCGATGAATTTTATGCCGGTTCTTTCACATTCGCCCGCAAAATCAGGATTCTCGGACAGGAAACCATATCCCGGATGCACCGCGTCGCAACCGGTCTTCTCGGCTACCTGCAGTATTTTCTCAATATTCAGGTACGTATCTCTCGCACCGCTTCCGCTGATATTGACAGCTTCATCGGCAATGCGATAATAGAAGGATTTCCTGTCGTCATCGGAATATACGGCCACTGTCGCCATTCCCAACTCCTGACATGCGCGCGTGATCCGTATTGCAATCTCACCTCTATTGGCAACCAGTACTTTTGTGAAGGCTCGTTCCATCTTCGTTCTCCAGTTCCGACTTCGGGAAACTGACAACTCAAAAAAATAGCCGAGGAATCACGTAGTATTCCTCGGCTTTCCTTTCCAATGATGCATTCCGCCCTTGCGGAATACAGATGGACTAAAAAACCACTTTAGGGGCGCGCCGCAGGATTATTGCTGATTCTTGCGGCCTAAATGGCGCCTGGCGGCGGAGCTTTGACCGCCCTTCGCGTGCTCGCCTTATGTCAACACAATTATACGCCGGAGTAGGATCGTAGTCAAGAGCCTCGCATACTCTGCGTCTTCCCAATCTTCCACTAATCTTCTGATACATTTCGGCCAAAGGCGGCGTCCCCGCACTGCATGGTACTTCTGACCTTTTCTGCCAGGCCGTTCAATCGGACCCATCAAAGGCAGGGTGTCCATCAAGGGTAAAGATTATTATCCTTTCCCCCGTCTTGGTGCTGATATCGGTATGAAGACTGACGACCACTCTCTGCGTAATGGATTGAATCGAAGTCTCAAGGAGAGAACGCCCCTTCTCCAGTAACTCGATCCGTATTTGCTTTATTAGTTCACGGCCTCTGGAATCGCCCTCCGATTTGGCAAGATTCAGTTCGGCCTGAGTAAGGACTTTCTTCAGGCGAATAAGCACAATATCTTCAATGATATGCGTCCTCGTCTCCAACGGGCCTCGTCCCATGTAGTCCTTCTCGAACTTCATGATCGCCTTGCAGATTTCTTCCTCCATCTGTCCTCTGGTTTTTCTCATATTCTCTATTATTCCATAGGTTCTGACCGTAACATCGACTTTTTCCAGCTCGGGGCAGGCATTCCTAAAATATACTATCGCGCCGTCCTCAGTCAACAAGAAATTCGACCAGTGAAAGCGGACATTGCAGGAAGAGCCGGCAGAATAGCCCCCTTCATTGGCAGGTCGCGGGCCATGACGGTGAACATGCCCGAGAAGTTAGGAGGGATTCAAATATAAAGTCGCCACAATTGGCCGCTCCTTGAGTAGCCTCATGTATTCGTGCAAACCGCTATTCGGCTCCTCGATCTGAAAGTTCGACGACTGCTGGTGACGGATGGCGACAGGGCTGTGGGCGTCATCCGCGAGCAAGACCTGTTTTTCGAGATCGCAAATATTGCCAGAAGGTATAAGTAAGAAGAGCAAACTGGGAGTGAGATAGGCCGCTGTACAAAGAACAGGGCCTTTCACAACGCCCTGTTCCAAGAGCTGAAGGGGGGATTCGAACCCCCGACCCCCGCATTACGAGTGCGGTGCTCTACCTACTGAGCTACTTCAGCTTCGCCGATCCACCCCATTCTAACACATCCCTCCAGAGCGGTCAATAAACAATGGCCGCGGGGTACGGGTATCGGGACACCTTCTGTGACCAGGCCTTCGGCGTCATGATCCTGGTTTTACGGGAAATGAAGTTCGCGAGGATTCTATTGCCGCTGGTCGAACGATTTGCCGAGAAAAGGATCCCGGGTTGATCTCATATGTTCATCGAGCAAATGTCGCATCGCTGCCAAATCCTGAAGACGCGCGGGGTCGGCAACCAGATTTGTCTGTTCGTGAGGATCGTTCTCCAAGTCATATAACTCTTCGGGCGCGCGCGGGCGCAGCCAGCCCTGGTTCGGCAGTTCGCATATCTTCCGAGCCCATGCCATGTGCGAACACTGGTCAAGTCCCACGGGATCATCCGAATAATTTCGAATGTATTTCCACTTCCTTGTGCGGGCGGCGCGCATCGGGAGATAATTGACGTGGTACGTCATTTCGGCGAAGACAGCCTCTCGGAAGGCAGACTCATTTTCGGCTTGCAAGAGCCGCAGAAGCGGTTTACCCTGAGCTGATTCAGGCGCCGGTATCCCGCTCGCCTCGAGCAGAGTCGGCATGATGTCAATCGTGCTTGCCAGCGCATTTGATCTTGTTCCGGCCTCTATTTTTCCCGGCCAGCGAAAAATGAGCGGGACGGCCATTCCGCGGTCGTACAGCGTCATCTTGTTTCCGGGAAAGGGCGGTCCATTATCGCTTACGAAACAAACGAGTGTCTTTTCGGAAATCCTGTTCCGATCAAGCGCATCGAGCACCGTTCCGATCATGCTGTCCATCAACAGCAGGTTGCTGTAATATTTTGCCAGATCGAGCCGCACCTCCGGCCAATCGGGCAGCGTGTAGTAGTCGGGAACGGAAATTGTGTCCGCGTCGACCGGAAATTGCGGCACGAAATGGAATTCGCCGGCGTCATCGCGGTGAGTGTCCATGTAGTTCAGTTCGAGATAGAAAGGATTGTTTCGATTTGCCCGAATGAATTCGACGGCTCTTTCTGATGACCGGATCAGGAAATCTTTCGGCAGGACCCCGCTGAGGCGCTGCCGGTAGCCGTACCAGCCGGTGGGGAAATACGGCGCGACGTGCCATTTTCCTTCAAATGCCGTCTCCATTCCTGATTTTGCCAGCAGTTCGGGAAAAGTGCGATGGAACGGCGAAAGCATAAGACGTTTTCGAACATGAGTGAGGCCGGTGACTCCGTTGGAATGCGGATATTGGCCGGTCAGGATACTGGCGCGGCTGGGTGAACAACTGGATGCCGTCACAAAGGCATTCGTGAATAACATCCCTTCCGCGGCGATCCTATCAATATTCGGAGTGGTAATGTTACTGTTTCCATAATAACTCAGGTCTTTCCATCCGAGATCGTCTGCGATAAAGAGAACGATGTTCGGCATCGTTGACGCCGACTGCGCCGGCTTGCCTCTGTCGCAGGAGACGGATGCGCCGAGGCAAAAAGATGCCGCCGCGCCGGTCAGTGATTTCAAGAATTCCCGGCGGTCCATGAGCCTTCCCCCGTTTCCCATTGACGGCGTGCCGCTCAGCCTATCTCGCTGTCATGAACAGGCTATAGTTCGCAGGCGGTGCGGCTGATGATTTCGTCCTGCGCCTTCTTGCTCAGGTTGGTGAAGAGTACACTGTATCCGGCGATGCGCACGACGAGGTCGCGGTAACGATCGGGATTTGCCTGCGCGTCGAGAAGCGTTTGCGTGTCGACCATGTTGAACTGCAGCTGCATTCCGCCAAGGTCGAAGTATGTTCTGATCAGGTCGCGCAATTTTCCGGATTCAACGCCGAGCGGCTGGAACCGGAGAATGAGCGTGTTTCCGTTGGAGACGGCGGTCTGGCGCAGTTTCGCGGCCGACTGCACGATCGCCGTGGGGCCGCAGAGCGCCATTCCTGTTTGCGGCGTTATACCGTTGGCCAGTATCTCGCTCATCTTGCGGCCGTCGGGGGTCGGTCCGGTAAAGGCGCCCATCGCGATGTGAAAAGCGACCGAAAAGATGCCCATCTGATAGCGCCCGCCGCGGTAGGTTGTATATCTATCCAATTCTTCGGCGAAGTGAGTGACGACCTCAGCCGCGATCGTGTCGACATAATCTTCGTCGTTACCGTATTTGGGCGCGCGTTTCAGGAGCATCTGCCGGAGAGGCTCGCGATTACTGAAATCGTTCGCAAGCGCCTCAACCAGCTCCGCAGCCGCAACCTCGCCTTCGTCGAACACCAGCTTTTTTGCTGCGGCAAGCGAATCGGCGACATTGGCAAGCCCCATAAGTTGAACTCCAGTGAAGTTATACCGGGCGCCTCCTCGGGTGACATCCCTCCCCGACTCGAGGCACCCCTCGATGAGACTCGAGGCGAACGGCGCCGGCACAAGCTCGGCAATAGCAGTATCGAGAATATACATTGCATCGGCCATGCGCTGGAGAAATTGATTCACCTGCAGCTTGTATGCTTCCAGCAACTCGTCATACCTGGAATAGGTCTGAAGACCTCCGCAGGGGGCGCCGTTCCGAAGTCCGAAGACGGAGCACTGGCCGCCGGTGACCCCGAACTCCAGGCATTTTGCGGCATTGAACTGCACGGCGAAGGTGGACCCAAAGGTTTTTCCGTGCGGATTCGGCTCGACGCAGCCGACGGCGCTGTAGTCGCGGGCATCCTCGATCGAGCATCCTTTGGCACCGAGCGCAGGCACGATCACCTCATCATTGAAGAAATGGATGAGCACGCCCTCGCGAGTCAGCTCGCACGCGCGCAGGAACAGGTCATCGGGAGTATTGCGATTGATGCGGATACCGAAATTCGGCTGGACGGTGCGCAGATCCGCGTACGCTTCGAGCGCAAGGCGCGTGAGATCATTTGTGTCGTCGCCGCCGTCGGGACGCATACCGCCGACGATCACATTCTGCGTAGTCTTGCCTTCCGGCCCCTCGCCGCCGGGCAGATATGTCTCCTCGAGCACATTCCAGATTTCGCCCATCTTGAGGAACATGCACTCGATCAGGAGCTGGGCCTGTTGGGGTGTGATCCGCCCCAAGTCACGGTCACGCTTGTAATACGGATAAAGAATCTTGTCGATCCTGCCGACGGAAATGGAATTGCCGCCGCTCTCGATCTGGGCGATCAGTTGAATGAAATACAGCGATTGCACCGCCTCATGGAAAGTACGGGCAGGCTTGGCAGGCACATGACGGCAGGCCCGGGCTATTTCCTCGAGCTCCTGCCGTCTTGCGGCGTCGGTCTCAGCCGCGGCGAGTCGTTCCGCCTCATCGGCATACCTCTGAGCGAAGGCAATCGCGCCTTCACAAGCAATCCGGCTTGCCGAGAAGAAAGCGCGCTCATCGGCGTCCGTCGAATCGGCCTCGCATCTTGCTGATATTTTTATGATGGATTCCAGTCCTTCAGAAAGCACCCTTTCGGTATTCATTGAGAAGTGCCCGATGCCGTACGTGATCTGCATCATCATGGTGAAGACCATCTTGCTCATTTCCAGTTTCAAGTGGTCGGGCATCAGGTCATTCATCCGGTCTTCGACAGTCTTCCCGCGCCAATAGGGCAGAATCTTGTCGCGAAGCTCCGTCCTCTCGGAGTCCGAAATAAGGGCGCGCTGATGTTCGCGCTCCGCGAAACCATCCAGGTTTTCCTCGATCCAGGCGCTCTTGTTTTCGGGATAGAGCGGTGCGGCCTTCAGTTTGCTCGTACGGCAGCCAACTACAAGTTCATCGCTGTCGATTCGAACGGACATGTTCCTTAGAACGTGGTCTACTGCCTTGGCAAATCGCACGATCTGCGGCAGGTCTGCGTTTTCCATATATGATTGCGTCAGCAGCCGCGCGCGCTCGATGCAGATCTCGTGCGGAGCGTCAAGAAGGCTGAGTCTCAGCTTTTCCAATCGGGGGTGTGAACAGGCCATGGTTCGCCTCATTTAGATAAGCTTTGTATCAGTAACGAGTTATATAATAATCTGGTCCAAAAATAGAACAATGTGCTTCAATTATAATAAGGAAAAGAGGCTGTGTCAAAA
Organism: Candidatus Abyssobacteria bacterium SURF_5; assembly: GCA_003598085.1. Classification (NCBI taxonomy): domain Bacteria; kingdom Pseudomonadati; phylum Candidatus Hydrogenedentota; class Candidatus Abyssobacteria; species Candidatus Abyssobacteria bacterium SURF_5. Next base: position 2,414 of record QZKU01000108.1, on the reverse strand, counting down.
TTCTCGGGCTGGAACACAAAAGAAGTGTCGTTTATCTAAAAGCTGGCGCACCCCACCCTCTCCTCGCTCATGCCACAAATTTTTAAAACCCACGACTTTTCCCGATTGCGCCGCCGTGGCCAATGCGCCACTCTTATTTCTTCAAATGCCCGTCATGGATTTCGTCAGTTCCCGGTCCGGTGGCATTGGGGAGACAAATCTTTTCCTTTATAGCTTGTCATGCCGTTTCCCAGCAGTAACTGGGGCAAACACTGTAATCCACTCTGCCGAAGCGCCGGCTTGACATGACTTCATTTGCTTCTCTCTTTGGAAAGTCACAGGTAGTTCTTGAGGAAATGGTTGAAAAATGGGCGGGAAATGAATACAATATGCGCTATCGGAGAGTGGACTGTTTCTGTTGTTGGATTACCTGCCTCTATCGAATTGTATTCGCATCAATACGAAAGGAGAAAAGAAATGGCTGCGGAAGTGCTACCTCTCGAACAACTGAAGGATCGTTTGGGCAAGGAGATCGGTGTTTCGGACTGGCTGCAGATCGACCAGAAGCGTATTAATGCTTTTGCGGATTGCACCGGCGATCATCAATGGATTCATGTGGATGAGGAAATGGCGGCCAGCGGGCCGTTCGGAAAAACAATCGCGCACGGTTATCTGACTGTTTCCCTCCTCCCCTATTTTTCTTCGGATATCTCCGTCATCCCCGAAGGAACCCGGATGGCGATCAACTACGGGATGAACAAGCTCCGGTTCGTCAATCCGGTTCCGGTCAATTCCAAAATCAGGGATCGCATGTCTCTGACAAATATCGAGGAGAAGGGCGGCGGACGCGTGTTGGTTACGACCACCCATACGATAGAAATCGAGGGCGAGGACAAGCCGGCCGCCATCGCTGAGACCTTGACCATGTTCTTTACGTGATCGTCCACTTCTCCTCGGAACATACAACGGTTGCACGGACACACGGAGGGTACGGTTGTGGGAGTAAGCTTCAGTTTGAAAGACAAGGTGGCCATCGTAACCGGCGCCAGCCGCGGAATCGGCGAGGCGATAGCCCGGACATTCGCGGAAAACGGAGCGAAGGTGGTGATATCCTCACGCAAGCAGGAGTCACTCGATGCGGTCGCGGCGTCGATCAAGAAATCGGGAGGAGAAGCCATTCCGATCGCGTGCCACACGGGCAAGCTGGAAATGATCGATTCGCTTTACGATCAGGTCATGAAAAAATACGGGCGGGTTGATGTCCTCGTTAACAACGCCGCGGCCAATCCGTATTTCGGCAGCGTTCTCGAGGTGCCCGAGAGCGCCTATGACAAGACCTTCGAGGTCAACACCAAGGGATATTTCTTCATGGCCCAAAAGGCGGGCAAGATAATGGTGGAGCAAAAGAAAGGCTCTATCATTAATATCGCCTCCGTGGCCGGCCTGCGAGGTTCGCAGTTTCAAGCCGTGTACGGGATGACCAAGGCTGCGGTCATAATGATGACCAAGGTATTCGCCAAGGAACTTGGTCCGTCGGGAGTGCGCTGCAATGCCATCTGCCCAGGTCTTACCGAAACTCATTTTGCCAAAGTGCTGATCGAGACCGAGGAGATTTATAAGATCGCCCTAGAGAGCATTCCGCTAAAGCGACACGCGCAGCCGATTGAGATCGCGGGGGCTGCGCTTTATCTTGCGTCGGACGCCTCCAGCTTCACAACCGGCTCGTATATGGTTGTCGATGGAGGAGGCACCGCGTAGGCCTGGCATACGAACAGGCGTCAATACGTGTCTTGTTGAGCGGCTCCGCCGGATACTTCCTCGCCGGCGGGGCCGCCTTTTTAATAGCGAGTTCTTGCGGATCGGGTGTACCTTATTTCGGGCCGAGCAGCTTGATCATCTTGTCCGGATGAGGCCGCCGCATCAGACGAAGATATCGGTACTTGTGGATGACGATCTCCGCAAGGTAAGCCACTTCGCACCCCGGCTCGATGTGTCCCCCGCGCGCACCTTCCTCCGCCTGCGATACAACCGCGTGGAGATGCGGTTCGCCATCGGCAATAATGCCGTTCATGCTCACGAGCTCGAGCGGCTCGTGCAGAGTGAATTTGGCGTCCTGCGGCGGGAAATCGGTGTGGGTGATGTAATGCATCCGGCAGGTCTTCAACGTGCCGATGCCCGAGACCACCACGCCATTCCTGATGTCATGCACGCGTATCGCTTTTTCGATCGATTCGAGCAGAAGCTCGCCGGGTCCCAGGCCTAGAACAATCGCCTCGATGGGGCCTTCGTAAGGAATTGTTTTCATTTCGGCCTGCTCCTTCAACAAAGGTTAATGATTTTAGCTCCTCACAAGAATTTGTGGGTTAATTCTGGTATAGGGAGATTTCCGAGTACGTGATAAAGGGCCAAAGAAAAAGTTTCGAAGGTGCGGTAGC
>QZKU01000107.1 GCA_003598085.1 Candidatus Abyssobacteria bacterium SURF_5 | reverse complement strand
GGGCTTCCTCCGTGTTGAATAGTTGGGTATTTTGTACACGTGCAAATACATCTTATACCAACTTCACCACCAGGATGCCCTTTTTTTCACATTACCAGGAGTTGGTGGAAGCGCTGTCGCGTGAAACGAAGCTGCTCCTGTTCGACAATCGGGGCGCAGGCCGAAGCGACAAGCCCGACTGCGAGTACACCATGGCGATGCTTGCCGACGATGCGGCCGGATTGCTGAACTATCTCGACATTGAACATACCAATATTCTCGGCGCATCCATGGGCGGCATGATCGCGCAGGAGTTCGCGCTGAGACATCCGGCGAAAACAGACGCGGCCATTCTCTGCTGTACTTCGCCGGGAAGCCATCGGATGATTCCTCCTTCCGCGGAGGTCCTCGAAACTCTGTCCACAGTGGATGGCCTCAGTGACGAGGAAATCACTCGCAAAAATTGGCCGCTGAGCTTCACCAAAACTTTCATGGAGAACAACCGAAACTGGCTCGAAGAAAAGATGCGGCGCGAGATAGCATACAGCGCGCCCGCATTCTCATTCAAGCGGCAGATGGCGGCGGCAATGATGCACAATTCTTACAGCCGCCTGCCTGAGATAGCATGTCCGGTGCTCGTTTTGACGGGCGCCGAAGACATTTTGATCCCGCCGGAGAACTCCGACTTGCTTGCATCGCAGATTCCGAATTCAGTTCTCAAGCGTTATGCAGGCGTAGGACACGGCTTCATGACCGAAGAGCGGGATGCCGTGGTGAAAGACGTTCTGGAATTTGTCAGTGGGCATTGTTTGTGACAATTTGACATTTCCAGGTTCCAGGCTCCCACTTCCTTTTCCGCTCGTATCCCCACCTCCTTCTCACGTTGCTGACTAACAGTTCATGTTTCCATGCGAATGGTTTGTAAATTCAGTTCTCTCAGGAGACTCCCGTCCGTCGGTAAAGCAGAGACTGCCTTCTATGTTTCACCTGTCTTTATTTCTGTATCGCCGTGGACACCATGGAGGACTCCTGATTTTCGACGTGTCCTGTCAAAGGCGCTCGTGTAGCTATAACTGAAATGCCGCCTTATCCGGCAAGGGTTTGGTTTAATATTTTACTTCAATGCGACATACTATGTCAGATAAGGCAACTTGTTTACTGCAAACGGAAGAAGAGGAGGGCCCTCGCTAGCCGGAGGATACGGCAATGAAAGTTCAGGAAAAGACAGAAGAAGAATTGTCTCAAGAGCTCGAAGCTTCTTTTGCTCGTATCAGGAAACTTGAAAGTGAAATGGCGGAAATTGCGACACGTTTCCGATCTCTGTTTGAAACGATGACCGAGGGCTTTGCCCTTCATGAAATAGTATGTGACGATGAGGGCGCACCAATCGATTTTCGTTTTCTCGAAGTGAATCCTGCCTTTGAGCTTATTACCGGACTTAAGCGCAGTGAGGTGATTGGCAAGACCATGCGCGAGTTGACATACGAGTTCCCAAAGCATCTGATTGAGGTTGTCGGAAGCGTAGCTCTCACCGGACAGCCGACTCATTTTGAAAATACGTTTGAGGACAGGTCCTATGATGTTTTCGCATATAGCCCTGTTCATGGACAATTCGCAGCCATATTCAGAGATATCACTGAGCGGAAGCAGATGGAAGAGCGCTTGCAGGAGATCGAGAGGAACTACGAAGGCCTCTTTCACAACAAGAGCGCAGGAATAGCACACTGTAAAGTCGTTCTGAATGATCTGGACGAGCCGGTAAATTATGTGCATTTGGAGGTTAACGACACCTATGAGGCTGTCGTCGGGTTGAGAAAAGAAGATGTAATAGGCAAGACAGCGACCCAGGTTGTGCCTGACCTTTCAAAAGCTGTAATTGAGCGCGTTGGACGGGTAGCCTTGACCGGAAAAGATGAACGTTTCGAGGTTTATTTGCCTTCGCTGAAACGCTGGCTGGACGTTAACGCCTACAGTTCGAAAAAAGGCTATTTCACTGCGATTTTCTATAACATCACGGGCCGGAAAAAGATGGAGGAGGCATTGCGTGAGAGCGAGCGCAATCTGGCAGAAGGCCAGCGAATGGGCAGAATGGGAAGTTGGCAATGGAATGTAAACACGAGAAAGCTCACCTGGTCCGATGAATTGTTCCGCATCTATGGCATTTCGCCGGCTGTCGAGCCAACTCTTGAGGAGCTTTCCAAAATTGTTCATCCTCACGATCGTGAATCTTTTGTAGAATCCATCGCAGATCTGGATCGCACCGGCAAATCGTACAGCATCGACTTCCGTATCATAAAAGACGGTTCAAATCGGTGGATTCATTCCGAAGGGGGAGCGACCGCTTTCGATGAAACGGGCAAAGTGCTGCAACTCGCGGGTATAGTCCAGGATGTAACCGAGCGGAAGATGACGGAAGAGGCGCTTAAAGAAGCAAGAGATGAAGCCGAAAATGAGAGACATCGATTGGAAGCGGTAATGGAGGCGCTGCCGGTAGGTCTCTCCATAGTAAACGAGCACGGCCGCCTTACGCTTCATAACAGCGCCTTTAGGAATATCTGGAATGGAGCCAAGGTCGGTCCACTGCCCCCAAACTTTTCATTCGATGAATTTCACCCGTATGTTGCCTGGTGGCCGGATACGGGCAACCGTGTTCAGCCTCAGGAATGGGCGTCTGCAAGAGCGGCGCGAAAAGGAGAAACAGTCGTTGGACAAGTGATGGAGATAAGACGATTCGACGGCGCCATCGGTTTTATTATCAAGAGCGCCGCGCCCATTCGTGACACGACCGGAAAGATTATTGGCGCGGCCTGTGTAGCCCAGGATATAACCGAACTCAGAAGGATCGAGGATGAGCTGCGGGAAAACGAGGAAAAATACCGCGAGATAACAAAGAGTCTTAAGAAAACCGTGAAGGAACAGGTGGAGCAGCTCCGGCAGGTGGAGAGTCTGGCCGCCGTCGGGAGGATGGTCTCGGTTGTCGCCCATGAAATTCGTAATCCGCTCCTGAATATTCTTCTGGGCGCCGCTTCCCTTCGCAACATGATGGCGGACAATAATGAAGCGTTGGAGGTTTTGGACGAGATCAATTACGGAGCGGACTTGCTCCGCACCTCGGTAAATGATCTGTTGAATTATGCCCGCCCAATCAGACTTGAGAACGAAATGACCGGGCTTGGTGAAATCATCCAGGATGCTCTGAAGGAGATGCGATATAAGCTTGAAAATATTGATGTTGAGATAAGACTGGAAGATGAGAAAAGAACGTTATTCCTGGATAGATCGAAGATGAAGCGGGCTCTTATAAATATCATCCAAAATGCGGCGGAGGCAATGCCGGCAGGAGGAAAGCTGGAGATTGGCTCTCAGACATCAACTCAGGGGAACCTTACATTGGCTATCAGCGATACAGGGCAAGGAATGACTGCCGAGACCGTCAGAAATCTTTTCGAGCCTTTCTATACCACCAAGGCCACCGGAACAGGCCTCGGTCTCTCCATTTCGAAGAAGATCATCGAAGCCCATTCCGGGAAGATATCTATAAAAAGCCGACCAGGTAAGGGAACGACAGTGAAAATAAGCCTGCCTATCAATGGAGAAAATAAAACAGAAGCATAAGGGGAAAACGAGGGGCGCATGTACTGTTTGACAGCGGCTGACGTGACGCCCTTTGTCAATCGGGAAACGGCAACCGGAGACTGAGGTGGGGCGGTCGGTGTTCCATAATCCTTTGATGAGGCAGGCGGCAGTTGTGACGCATAGCCACGCTCGATTCGCTTCAGGAGGCGCAATTTGGTATGATACGGCTAAAGTCGTCCCATTAAAAAGAAGAAAGCGAGGATGCAGATTTGATGGCTCATCGGCTCAGAACTCCATGAGAGGCCGCGAACAAGGGGGGAGAGAAATGAAACAGTTCATCAAATTCGCACTGCTGCTGGCGGGAATCTTTCTGACCGCGGCGCCGGCGGGCGCCAAAATCAACTGGACTCCTGAAGACCTGTCGGGATACTACAAATTCGCGTTTTGGGACGGAAACACGTATGCCTTCAGGATCGTACCCGGTGAAGGAAGAACCAGGCGGATCGGACAAGAGGTTGTCAAAATGCCCACCGACTCCGTAAGGGTCTATGTCCTCGAGACGCCGAACAAAGAGCATTATTACTGGGGAAAACTAGAGGGCGGCAAGATATATTTTTCTGATGGTGAGCGCTCACCTGTGTATGCCGAGGCGATCAAGAACGGCGAAGGCGGTATTCTTATTCGAGCCCTCGATCCCAACACGGACGAGGTGAGGGAGTTCACGGTCGAACGAGCCACCAAGGAAGAGGCAGAACGAATCACCCGGGAAAACAAGGTGGGCGACCTCAACAACGCGTGCATGCAGAATCTCGAGGCGATCAACCGTGCGATCGGTCTATATATGAAGGAGCATGAGCGCATGCCGGACAGTCTCGAGGAGTTGTATCCGGATTACGTTCAGGATAAGCAGGTGTTTGTCTGTCCCGTCGGCGGGGGCGAGTTTCAGGATTTCGAGCAGGATTACAGCTACGTTCGCGGAGTTGATCCGCAGAGCGAGAATCCGCACGATGAGTGTATCATCATCGAATCAAAGGGCAACCACGTCTTCCCGTGGCGCTTCCATTACGAATTGCGTCTGGACGGGACAATACACGCGGTTGCCGATCGAGAAAGAAGCAGGCATTAGGCTCGAGCCGCTGTTGGTAAAGAAGCTGTTCAAATTTCCAATAGTTCCAGAAAACCTGTCGCTGTGGCTCCTGATCGGTTACTCGTCTCGCGACTGAACCAGAACGGGCTTGATGTCGAGGACCGGCGTGCCGTCGATTGCCTCCAGAGGATGCACTCTGATGCCGCGCTTTTTATCGATTTCGAGCACGGTGACTCTGTGCAGTCCGATGGGGTTTGGCCGGGCGGGCGAGCGTGTCGCGAAAACGCCGGTCAGCGGTCTACTGGGGTCGCCGCGCGGATGAACCTGCAGGACGTCGCGGTCGGCAAGGTGAAGCCACGTGAGGATGATGACCTCGGAATTCGGAGAAATCCCTTCGAGTGCATTGCGAAACGGCGGATAGATTTCCAGCCAGGCATCGGGAGCTCCCTCATACCCCTGGCGGGGCGCGTCCTCCAGATTTCGGAGTTCCGATCGCACAACTCCGATTGGTTCCAGCATATACGTTTCCGTCGTATTATTTGAAGACAAACTACTCACATTTTGCTTGGCGCAGTTCGCCACCGTCATCGCGATTATCATAACATACAGCCAAAACAGTTTCCCTTTCACAACGCTTGCCTTTCAGATTCGGCGTACTCCCCCGCATCCTTATATGATGGCAGAATGTGCGGAAATCATAATCCCCCAACCAGGAAAAGTCAAACAGTGAAGACTGGACGGGAATTCTTCGCGGCCTGAATCGAAACCCAGTTTGGAACACAGCCGCAACCGACCTTGCGGTCAGCGCTCATCCGAAAAGCGATACGGAAAAAGTATCTATCGCCATTGATGGCATGCGGGCGCTTCATTGTCCCTGCCGGACCGAGATCACGCTCCTGCGCCGGAATTGGAATCATTGAGAGCCCGGGGGAAGGGACTAAAGTCGAAAAGGCGTCCTCGCAACCTACTGTTAAGACATAACTTACAGCCAAAAAATAGGCTCTGTCCCCATTTTCGGTTTGACAAGTATTGACTCATGTGATATAAACTGTAGTATTAATCAAGCTAGTCGTGGTGGCCTAAAGACGAGCCCCGGAATAGATATAGATTTTTGTCTGGCAGCATAAATCTCTTTCATAGGGGGACACCATGGTTAGGAAGAAAAGTTTTCCAAGTGTTTTGTTGTTAATCGTAGTATGCCTCCTGCCCGCACTTCCACCACACGCGCAAACTCTCTCCGGCTCTGACTTGAAAAGTAAACTCCTGCAGGAGAACCTGAAGGCTGGCAATCCGCTGACGCCCGAGCAGGTTGAAAAGTTCTATCGATTCCTCATCGAACCCAAAGCCGAGACGCGGGAGCAACCGAGCATCATGGTCGGATTTTATGATTCGGCCGGCTCCGCCACGGACAGGACTATCCCTCTCGGAAACAGGACGCCCCTGATTCTCGTTCACGGCGGCGGCAGCGATATTGTGAGTGATGGCTCGCTCGGCAGGCCTCTCGACGATAAGGAACGGTGGATTCACTACCTCGATGCTTTCAATGCCGACCCGGCATTCTCCTCCCTCTATAAAGTCTACAGGTTCGTTTATGACAGCCGTTCCGGAATCGATGCGAATGCGTCGGACCTTGTCGCTGTGATTGACAGCATACAAAGTTATCCCGGCTGGGAGACCGAGACTCTTGATGGAAAACAGATCATGGTGCTTGCTCACGGCATGGGCGGACTCATTGCCCGCGCAGCGATGAACAAGCAATTCAGTATTGGAGGAGACGCGGGTCATTTCTTCGGCGACCATGTAATCAAGCTTGCCACTCTCGGGACACCGCACCGCGGCTCACCTTTGGCTGTCCCGCTCTGGGTGTATGACAGCGTGTGGAGGAATTCCGGCATAACGGGAACGGAATTCAATTTCGCATATGTCAGGCATTTTGGATTCGATCCGTATCCGGGGGAGTTCGATCTGGCCTGGGATAACTACGATGACGCCCTGCCGATACAGGATATGTACAATAACAGAAGCCTTTTCGCGGAAATGGCAGACAAGGTGGGCGGCGGGCGCGACCAGCATCTGGAGTCCATTAACTCACCATACCTTGCGGCTCTCAACAGCACCGATGCGTACATGGACCGCCTTATCCTCTATGCCGGAGAGAGTCCGCCGGAAGCTTGGGTCGACACTCTGGCTGAATTGATGACTCTTTACACGGCAGGAACGCTTACCGAGCATCACCTGCTCGGGTTTTCCGCCGCGAATCTCTCCGATATCATCGCGGGCGACATCGGAGAGGGCGATATCAAGCCGTACATCGAAAACGATGGGCTGGCGCCGCTGCAAAGTGCGACTTTTGATGGGGAGCTGATTCCTGATATTACGATATATGCTCTTTGTGATAATCTCATCCTCCTTGAGCCACAAATAATAGATGATGTCAAGACCAAGCTGAAGGATGTCGCTCCTTACTGCTTTCCAACACCAGGCATTCATACCATTTCTGCAGGCACTCGCCACAGCCTTGGGATCAAGAGAGATGGTACAGCCTGGAGTTGGGGAAACAACCTTTTAGGACAGTTGGGGGATGGAACCACAACCGACAGAAACATTCCTGGGCAAGTGACCGGCCTCACCAATGTAGTCGCAGTTTCTTCAGGAAGTTTTTTCAACCTTGCACTTAGAAGTGACGGCACTGTATGGGCATGGGGACAGAATATATATGGGCAACTTGGAGATGGAACAACGATTGAGAAGCATACCCCTGTGCAGGTAAACGTCGTCAGTAACGTAGTCGCAATTTCCGCAGGTGGTTGGCACAGCCTTGCGCTTGGAGATGACGGCACGGTCTGGGCATGGGGACGGAACAGATATGGTCAGTTGGGAGATGGAACCGGGGAAGATCGGCATACTCCAATACGAGTGAACTCACTTACCGATGTAGCAGCAATTTCTGCAGGTCTTTTTTTCAGCATGGCGCTCAAGTATGATGGCACGGTCTGGGCTACGGGATATAATGACTCCGGCCAGTTAGGGGATGGAACCAGCACCCATAGATATGCTCCTGTGCAGGTAACCGGCCTGAATAACGTAGCTGCAATTTATACAGGTGGCGGTTTCAGCCATGCGCTCAAGTGTGATGGCACGATCTGGGCCTGGGGTTCGAATTTTTATGGTCAATTGGGGGATGGAAGCACAATCGATAGATTTACCCCTGTGCCGGTGAGCGCTCTCAGCAATGTGGCCACAATTTCTGCCGGTCATTGCCACTGTTTTGCTCTTAAGAATGACGGCACGGTCTGGGCATGGGGATCGAACGAATATGGCCAATTGGCAGATGGAACCGTAATCGACAGATCAACTCCTGTGCTGCTGAGCATCGAAGACGTGTCCGAACCAGCGGGGGGAGAAAAACACAGCCTTGCGCTGAAGAATGACGGCACACTCTGGGCCTGGGGAGGGAATACTTACGGCCAATTGGGCAACGGAACTACGATCGGGACCGGATTTCCCGTCGAGGTCGTCGACTTTGATGTGATAGAGGAAATACCTTGACAGACTCTGGGTCTTTCTGTCGACCACCGAAGATAGGTTTCAGGTCGGCAGTTTGATTGGTTCTCTCTTCATCAATCCCATGCACCATCCTTCGGCGATGTTCTGCACGCCGCTTCGCGCAGCTTGGACCATCTGATCATGAGTCCGGCTGCTTTTGTCAATATAGCGGTCACAAAAGCGCGCCGTCACGTCATAGACCAACTGCGCGATTTGAAAACTCTTCAGCTTTCGATAACCACCATGCTTCAGAATCAGCGGTTCATGCTCAGTCATACGACAATTCTATCCGGTGTAACATCTCCTATTGTTTCACGAAAGACCACACCTGGTCGCTGCTGATGACAGTCAGAGGCGTCTGGGAAAGATCGGCGCCGCGAACGCGCCAGTATATTGTTCTTCCTGCCGGAATTTTGTTCCAGACCGCGGCCGGCATGAGCCAGCTTGTACCGGCAATCAACTGATGCATATCCTCGTATGTCGACCAATACGTGCTGAAGTCGGCCGAGAGGCTGCCGTCGACAGCGAACACATTGTCCACTCCGCCATCGGCGGTCCATGCGAATTCAGGCGGCGACGATATGGCGCTCCCGTCCGCCGGTGACGACAATTGAATGCCGGTGAGCGGTGGCGGTTCGAGGTAGAAAAGGGTCGCCCCGAAGATGCCCCAGGGCTGGCCGACACCTATTCTTTCGAAGGCAAACCAGTGGATCGACCTGTCCCAGGTATTCAGACACGCATACATCTGAGTTCCGCCAAACTCGCCGTAGCCGACGGCGGTCACAAAATGATCCGTGGAACCGTCTCCGCCGGTGTCAACGAGCAGGATGACCGGCTGGCCAGCATCTATTTCCTCGCAGAACCGGGCCCAGGTGAAAAGGTCCAAAACCAGGTTTTCCATGTGAGCGGTATATTGCGGACCGGCCAGAGCGATGTATCCGGCGAGCGCGTCATCGACGTGCGAGAACCAGCTCCAGCCGTAATAATTGCTCGAAGCGCTCTGAGAGGTCTTCATGAAATCGGCGACGCTGTCGTGTGGATGCTCATCGCCGGCGGGCGGTTCGGACAGATCCGGCAGCAGCGGACCGGGCGCCGAATCCAGAGGCAGGCAATAGTCGCTGTAATTTCCCGAGCTCGAGATCATGGCATCGACTGCCGCCGTCTGCGTTGAGGCGTCTCCTTCAACCAGCTCATCGAATCCCTGGCCATCCCAATATCCAACGACCATTCCGGCGGCGGTCGGGCCGCAGCCGTTGGTCCACAGGTATGCCGGGACATCGGGTATCACGACTTCATAATCGAGGGCAGCCGGCGCGAATCCGGGAAAAGTCCCTTCAGGAGGCACAGGGCCGGTGGTGCTCTGGGCATCCGGCGACAACTCTTGAAGAAGGACTTCGTCCGCAATCGAAACTGCAAAGGGGAGCACTAGAAGGACAAAGGTAATCGTCAAACAATGAAATGATTTTTTCGCGCGGCTCATAAGAAGCCTCCTTTTCCGATGGAATGATGACCGTTCAGAGGAAAATCTTGGAGTACTGGTAAATATAATACGGAAGGGTTATCCTGTCAATAAAACAATGCAGCATTTCCGAAAAAAAATGACGGCTCATTCAGGCGGCGGAAAAATCCGCCTGTATCTCTCTGAATTCGGTTTGACCGGTTCTTTTGTTCGTGATAAACTGGCGAGGCGTCACCCACTGGAGCAATGCAAAAAGGAGAGGCATATGGCGAAGCGGAAAGAGATAATAGTGCCGAAGCGGAAAAGCGCCGCTCCGGTGTCGAAGCGTGCCGGCGTTGTCACTGCCGCGCCGCGGAAAAACGCGATTGCGGCGAAACTCGAGCGATATCGCGAGCGCGCGCTCGAACTCGGGGCGCTCGATGCAAAGGCGATCTTGACGAAAACTGTGGTTACAGCGCCCTGGGTGCGGATGCGCTGCCAATACGGCTGCGCCGGATACGGCCGCAGGCTGTCGTGCCCGCCGTTTTCTCCGACGCCCGAGCAGACGCGCCAGATTGTCGATTCCTATAAATGGGCGATTCTCATGAAGGGCCCGCTCTGGCAAGTGAACCCCATCATGCTCGCGCTCGAGCGCGAGATATTCCTCGACGGCAACTACAAGGCGTGGTCGCTCGGCGAGGGCCCCTGCCACAAGTGCGATGCGTGCGCGCTGAAAGCCGGCTGTCGTTTTCCTCAGCAACTGCGCCCATCGATGGAGGCTTCCGGCATAGACGTCTTCCAGACGGTCGCGAACAACGGCTACAAGCTGGAAGTGGTAAAGGATTACGATTGTCCGGCGCAGTATTTCGGATTGGTCCTGGTGGAATAGAGAAAAATTCAAGCCGCGCGTTGTCCGACGAGACTGAGAAAAGAGGGGGGCTATTCTCATGAAACGTATCCTGCTTTCCACGCCGGTCACTCCATATCCGATCCAGCCCTGGCACGACACTCCGACCGATATCGTTCGCCAGCGCTTCATGAAGGGACAGGGCATTTTTACCAATGAAGGGCATATGCACCTTGTCGGCTCCTTCATCATAGCTCAAAATGTATCCGCCCCGTGCGTTGTGCTCGACCATCCCACGATGGAGAACTGGATCGAGGAAGTGAAAAAAGGGTACGACTATGTGGGCATTTCAGCGCTCACGCCGAACCTGGAGAGCGTTATGGAGATGTGCCGCATGGTGAGGACGCATTCTCCGAAGAGCGAAATCATTCTGGGGAGCTTTGTTGCGCAGAGCGTGGGGGCGTACTATCCGGAGGAGGAATGGAAGAAGCTCGTGGATCACGTCGTTCTCGGCGACGGAGTCATGTGGTTTCGCCGGCTGCTGGGCGATGATGTGGGCGCCCCCGTTCGCCAGCATTTTTTGCCCCGGTGCGCGTTCGGCTCTCCGCCGTGGCTGGACCGATGGCCGGAAGGAAATTTTGCGGCTCTGATTGCGGCGGTGGGATGCGACCGCGGCTGCGACTTCTGTACGACCACCACTCACTTCGGCGGCAAACGCCACGTGCTGGTGACGCCCGAGCAGGTGAAGAACGAGATCAAGATGTGGCAGGAGTACAAACCCGGCACGCGCTTCATCATCTATGAGGAAGACCAGGACAAGGAATTCATTCTCGAGGTGGGCCGATTGCTGCGCGAGGACCCAGCGCTCGATTTCTCGCAGTTCAGCATCACGATTTTGACCAGCATCAACACGCTCTCGAAATACCGGGACCTGGACGATCTGGCGCATTGCAACGTGGGCAACATCTTCATCGGGCTCGAATCGAAATTCGCGCCGGACCAAGGATACGGAAAACGGGTGGGCGATGCCAAGGAGATTTTTCACGAACTCTACAAGCGCGGCATCAGCGCGACCGTCGGGTGGATGGCCGGTTTCGATTTTCACACGCGCGAGACGCTCGAGGAAGATTTTCAGTACTTCCTGGAGTGCGAGCCGACCACGGCCCAGCTCACCCGGGTCACCCCCTATCCGGGCACGCCCCTGTACAATCGCCTGAAAGAGGAGGGCCGAATCAAGCCGTTCAAGTGGGAGGACGTGAGCTTTTACGGCGGCGGCATGATGCACAAGCATCTGTACGAACACGAGATCCTCGAATACATCCGCAAAGGTGACGAGCGTCTGCTGCACACGTGGGGGACGAGCATGCTCCGTATGTTCAAGGTCCAGTTCAATGGATATGAACGATACAAGGAATACGAGGACAAGCATTTCCAGCAAAGGGCCGAGCGACACCGGCAGATCGCCTATCAGAGCTACGCGATGCTTGCCGCAATGGAGCGGTTCGCTCCGAACGGCCGCGTGAGGAAGATGATCAAGGAAGCCGAGCAGCGGTGGAAGCAGCATTTCGGCGAGCCTTCGACGTTCCTCAAGGTACAGTCCAGATACACCGAACTGAAGGCCGGCTGGGCGACACTGAAGGAGATCGTTGATCCGGCAAACCGTCACATCAAGATTCCGCCTGCCAAGCGGTATCATTTCTTCGGCAAAGACATCAAGGACGACGGCAGCCTGCCCTACCGGAAAGAGTATCTGAACGAGGACCCGCTGTACATCAGGGACATGAATTTGCAGGCTGCGGAACAGTCGCTGCTGGGCGTCTGGCATGCGGTCGCGCAGGTGCTCGATTATCCCGACTCCAACCTGCACAATGTCGCAAAGGAGCTGCGCCGGGACGCTTCCTCGATGTTGGCTGACCTCGCTACCCAATTACGGAAGCCGAAACTGAATAGCGCCGAAGCCCTGGCCAAGCTGAAGGAAGGCATCGTCGAGTTGGCCGCAAAGGCGATTGCCGCAGGGGAAGACCCGCAAAATGAAATCGACTTCAATGTCCAGCAAGCAAAAGAAAACGTCGCGCTGTTACTGGAATACTACGCCAGGCGCCTGCAGGGAGGCGACGGGCTGAAGAAACTGCTCACGCATCCGCCGGCGAGAGATTTCGCCAAGGCCACACTCGACGCGGTGGCCGCCATCACCTGATTGAAACGGCGCCAGATGATTCTTCGCGTTCGCTGCAGGACTTCTTTTTCCGGCGGCTCATTCGATAAAAAATTGAATTGAAGATTGAAACATGCTATCTGCCGGGATGGCAGACACAACAAGCTTTTATGCCGATAATCTTTTGGAGGGGAGCATTTTTGCGTCCATATCGCTACGGCTGATCTTGAACGGAAAGCTTTCTTGGCCGGGCCTCCTGAAAATCAGGAAGGCGCGTCCACTGATACGATCACCGATGCATTTGCGACGACGATGTCCTCGGAGGCATCGCCCAGTTGCGGAACATAAAGACCCGGAGAAGTCATTCCTCCCTCACGCACCGTAATCGTCTTCTTTCCCAGCGGCAGTTCTTTCAGCACAGCCTCTTTGTCGACCTCGGCTGGTTTAGGGCACGCGATAAGCACATGGACATGCATCTGGTCGGGGTGCGTCAGGCCGCAGATCTCGGAGAGCCCGCAGAGGCAGTTGCGCGAGATCGCGTCGCGTACCGCCCGCGCGGCCGCTGTCGTGACATCCTGGCCATGCAGATCCACTCCCATTCCAATTTCCACAACGAATCTCTTTTCCGGCATGGAATGCTCCTTCTTCAGAAGAATTGTTTCAGGGCTTGCGCGCGACGATGAACATCTGCTTGCCAAAGATGCGGTGGAAGCAGGGGAAGCGGAGGTAGGTCTTAACGAAGAAGCTTCCCTTGGGAAAGCGGCTGCGGAAGGTATAGGGCAGAAAGCGCCCTTTGAGCACTTCGACAATCAAGCCCGCCGCGACTATGGCCTCTCGCATGCTCTCATCGCTCAGCGCGATCTGGTGGTCGAAATAGTCCCAGTAGTGCGTATAGAGATATTTGATATTCGGCTGGACGACGATCAGCTTTCCGTTCGGAGCGAGCACGCGCCTGATGTCTGCAAGCATATCAATAATCTGCTGCCGGCTGGAAAGATGCTCGAAAAAGTTTGAGGCGAAAACGACGTCCACCGCGCCGTCATCCAATTCGAGCGGTGCGTCCGGATTTGCTTTGATCACCTGCACTCCCTCGGCCGCGAAATTTGCGGTGTCGGGATTCAGATCGACGGCGTATTTTTTGGAGCACGTGATGTTGTTGATGAACTCGCAGGTTCCCGCCCCAAGATCGACAACGGAAGCCGATGGTGCAATGAACTTCTGCAGGTATTCTCGGCAGATAATCCGCCACACCTGGTTCTTTTGATGAAGCGCTTTCTCGTCGAACCGGTTGCGGTAGATATCGGAGATCGTGCTGAGCGGGGCGTTTTTCAAGCCAGGCATGTTATTCCTCCCGCATGGCGCCGGAAAGCTTTTTCGCCAGCCCGATCATGCCGCTGATGGTTCTGTCGGAAGGATAAAGCTGCGTTGAATCAAGGATGTAGAGCCCCTTGATCGGCGCTTTCTGCTGCGGAATGATCTGCGAGAAATTGGTCGTGCAAACCGCCTGCGCAAAGGGGTCGCGGAAGACGCGGTAGTCCTCGATCTCGGTCGGCAGGAAATCCTTCGATATCACCCGCAGGGCGGCCGCATATTCCTTGAGGATATCCTCCTTGTCGAACGAGTAGCGAGGATTGCTGGTCATAAGGTAATAGGGGATATATGCGATCTTGTTGCCGTTGAAGTCGGGCCTCGGGTTCAGATTGGTATATTCGATGATGCCGTTGAATGAGATGCGGGTATCGTTGATATTGACCCAGAAGCTGTCGGTGATCGGGCGCGAAAGCTTGAGGATGACGCAGACGACGCCGATATATTTGATGCGCGCAAGCTGGTTGCGGTAGTCGGCGCAGCTCTCGGGCAGCAGCCTTGAGACCAGCGGGAGGGCCAGCGTGGAGACGACTCGATCGTACGGCACGATCCGCCCGTCCGCCTGCACCCCCGACACTCCGCCCTTATCAAGATGAAGGCTTGTGACCGCAGTCGATGTATGGATCGTCCCGCCCATCTGCCGGATCTTTTGTGCGAGCGTGTCGACCAGCGTTTGCGTTCCGCCGGTCAGGTAACCGAGCATCTCCCGCTGAAGCAATTTCTTTCGCGACTTCGCGACGCGGTGGATGCGGTGCCACATCCAGGATGCCGAGACCTCTTCGGCGCATTCGCCGAATTTGATCTTGAGCAGCGGTTTCCAGATGACGTCGTACGCCTGCCTTCCAATGTGACGGGAAAGCCACTGGTGCGCGGGCTCGTTCTCGAGCGCCTGCCAATACTTCAGCGAGCGCGAATAGATAATATTGAAGCCGAACCGGAGCCGCCCGGGAATGCTCACCGGCCTGAAGAAGAGCAGGTCGAGCGGCGTCCCGAAGGGATATAGTTTGCCATCATAGAAAAAACTCATCCTGGTCGGCCGCCAGAAAATCTTGCGGCCGAGCCCGACCTCTTCGCACAGGTCGATCAGGTCGTCGTCGCCCATGCAGATGAAGTGGTAGTACTTCTCGATCAAGCCGCCGCCAAAATCGAAAGAGCCCGCGAGGCCTCCGAGCGTCTTGTCGCGCTCATAGAGGCTGACCTGATGCCCCTGTTTCAGGAGATAGTATGCGGCGCTGAGGCCGGCGATACCGCCGCCCACAACCGCTGTCCTGGTTTGGCCGCCGCTTTTCATTCCTGCCATTGCTTGCCGTACGGGGTTCCTTTGACGATCTGGTCGCGAAGCCGCTTTCCTTTGATGAGATAATACCAGCCATAGTACCACATGCGCGCGCCCCAACAGCAGATGGGAAAAACGGGCGTGTCGAAGAACAGCCACTTCATGAAGGATTTGCGAAGCGCCAGTTCGAGCCACGACACCAGATTATGTTTTGCCGGCTCGAACTGCAGGTTCAGGCTCAGATTATCATCGCCCACCACGTCTATTCGCTCAAGTTGTCCAATACCGAAGTTGAGCCGGTGACAGTTTTGAATGTGCTGGATCACGTGAGGATCGAATCCAAGTATTTTCGCCACGACGGCATCCAGCGCAACAAAATCGCCGGATGCGAGCACGCGGTCGACCACGCGCGGGCGGCCCGACTTCGGGCTGTTTCCTTCGAGGCCGACAGTCGCATCCATCACGGCAAATCGAGGTCGGGCGGCATTGTTGATGTCGGCAAGCGCATCGTTCAAAACGAGATGATAGTTGTGCCGGAGCTTGGGGAGGCATCCCCATTGGTTCTTGATTGCGCCGGTTATCGTGGTTTTATTGTGCGTCTTGATCGTGGGGATGGTGATCAGATGCGTTCTCAGGAGGATTTCAGGAACCCGGATCTCCTTCAGAGCGAGGCCGTCGGGCAGGTGAACCGTGCGCATCTCCATGCCGGTCATGTTAACCCACTGAACGCCGTAGCGCTCGCACACCTTATCGATGCGCGTTTGCCTCAGCGCTTTTTCGACATCGACGACCACCTGATCGGATTCGACCACGAATATCTTTCCCACATGGTCGCGGATCGTTTGGATGACGCCCTCGAGCACCCACGGCCCGGTTACGGCGCCCGGCAGGAACAGGTCCCAGCCCAGGTTCACCTTCAGAGCGACATCGACTCCTTGCGGAATGAATTCGCGCCAGCGGGCGAGTTCCATCGCCTCCGTGACGGAATCCTGGACGCTGTTTTTCACCCGTACGATACTGACTGTGGAACGAGAATTCAAAACCGTTGAACCTCCCGATTTCGGCTGAGCTTCTCCCGAAGCTGAGCAGGCCGGTTGCTAATAATGATATCAATACCCGCATCATAAAGGCGCGCGGCCTCGGCCGCCGAATCAACCGTCCAGGTGCCGAGAAACCATTTTTTTGACCGAGCCTTCTGCACCATTTTTCGCGTAACCAGCGGGAAGCGCGGATGGATTCCCTCGAGCGTCAGGATGCGGGCAGCCCATGCCTGCCGCAGGTGAATGGGCTGGTCGTCCGAAAAGAGCAGAGCGGTCACAAGAGAAGGATCGTGTCGTTTTACCCGCCGAAGAGACGTTGGATTGAACGAAGACAAGATAATCGAAGATTGGAGCTTCATCTTTTGGATGAGGGCGACGACTTTTCCTTCGAGCCCGTCATCGCGAATCGATTTGGTCTTCAATTCGATGTTAACCAGCATCTTTCCGCCAAGAAGCTCGAGCACCTCATCGAGAATGGGGATTCGTTCTCCTTGAAATTGTCGTCCAAATTTGATTCCTGCATCCAGACGTCGCAATTCGGTAAACGTAAGTTCTTGCACGCGGCCCGTGCCGTCCGTCAGGCGGGATACGTCTTCGTCGTGAAAGATAACCAATTCAGCCGAGTTGCACGAGCAAACATCGAGTTCGACTCCGTCCAGCCCCAACTCGAGTGCCCGCCGAAATCCGGCGATCGTGTTCTCCGGAGCCTCCCGGGGGACTCCCCTGTGGCCAAACAAAAGCCGCTCGTGCCCGACTCGATCCAGCAGTTTCAAGTACCACCAGCCAAAAGACAAGATTAACAGAACATTATATTACCACCCTTTTTTCGTGCTCGTCAAGCTTTTGAATCGCCGGCCGGGCGCGCGTTCAATCGGTTAATTCGGTCCGCAGTTCGTTTTGCGCGTGTTTCAGGCGAATCCGGTCAAACGCCGGTGCGGAAATTTGTACGACGACAATGACAATTATCGGAACAGCAACAAAAAAAGCCATTGCCTTTGCCGCGGCCCACCGCTCATAAAGAAAGCGGAAAACGCGCGAAAACCGGCGCTGTCCATCGTGTATTCCATTCCTATTGCTACGGTTGCGAACCAACTGCGTTTCCGTGGGTGGTTCACCCCTTGCACAAGCAGCGTTCAACGGGATGCGCCATTGACAGGAAGAGAGAGCCTGTTAAGCGATGTCATTTTTTCCTAGTTCCTGCGACCGCAGATGTACAACTTTGTAATTCGACAAAAATTGTTACCGTTCTTTCCGAAGAATATAAGTCATTGATTGGACGCAGCTTATGGGTATATCAAGATCTTGGCACCCTTCTTGCTCGAATGCAACTCGTCTGTAAAAAGGCGATAAGCCGCAAAATGCGCCGGTTGTGAAAAGGGGAGACAATAAATGGCCAAACCAAAAACGACAATAGGAATCGATCTTGGCACTCACTCAGTGAAAGCCGTGCAGGTTTCCAACTTCGGCAACGGATTGAAGGTGGAGCGAGCGGCGCTGGTGAGGCTGCATACGGATGGGACCAACGAGGATAGGCGGAGCGAGGAACTCGTACGCGCTCTGCGGACAGTTGCCACGGTGTTTCACGTCAAGAAAGCCACGATTATCACGGCCTTGCCGGGCCAGGATACCTTTATCCGTTACCTGCGTTTTCCCAAGATGCCGCCGGAAGAGCTGAAGAATTCCATCGAACTCGAGGCCGATCAGAATCTCCCCTATGATTTGACCGAAGTATCGACCGATTCGGTCGTGCTGGAAGAGATAACCGAGCGCAACGAAACCATCATGAAGATCCTGCTGGTCGCGGCGAAAAACGAGATGATCAACAAGACGCTCGACCTGCTGCGCAGCGTGGGGCTGGCGACAAGCATACTCGGGATCACGACGCTGGCCATTGCCGACGCTTTCGAGGCGAACAGCGGATTCCAGCCGGACGAGACGGTGGCGCTGATCAACATCGGGGCGTCCTCCACCAATATTCATTTCTGTCGCGACGGGGTGTCGAATTTCACGCGCGACATCTCTCGCGGCGGAAGAGACCTGACGTCCGCAATCCAGAAAATGCTGAAAGTTACGTACGATGAGGCGGAGCGACTGAAGACCGATTATGCGCGGAAAAACTTTGGGAAGGCCAACGGCGAAAGTGCAGGATTCGACGACGTCGAGACGGTCGAGTCGGACGATCTTTCACTTGACGTCGGTGCGGGCGGGGAAGCGACGGATGAGCCGACCGAGCCGATGAAGAGCGTGAAAATGGACGATGGCAGCCGGATCGTGAACGCGACGCGGCCGGCGCTGAACCGCCTGATCGGTGAGATCCGGCGCTCGATCGATTATTACGAGAAACAGTTGTATGAGAAGAATGTGGGCAGGCTGGTGCTGAGCGGTGGAACGGCGATGTTCCCCGGACTGGACCAGTCGCTGGCGGATGCGACCGGCGTGCCGGTTGAGATCGTGGACCCGGTGCAGTCGCTGATAGTTGAGGAAGGTGCTCCAGGCATCAAGGATTTGATAGAGAATCGGGCTCAGTTTAATGTGGCGGTCGGTTTAGCGGCCAGGGGGTTTGCGGAATAATGATCAAGATCAATCTCATACCCAGAGAACTGGTACCCAAAAAGAGGAACTTGTTGCCTCACTTCGCCGTGGCCGTGCTTGCCGGCGTGCTTCTGCTGTGGTTCGGCAGCAGCCTGGCGGCGTCGTATTCGCAACTCGATCAGGATCAAAAACGCCTTGTGCTCATCGAAGAGGAATTGGACAGCCTTCAGGAAGCCGTGGCGCAGGTGAAACAGCTTGAAAAAGACAAAGAGCTCCTGTCGCAGAAAGAGCAAGCGGTCGTTCAGATCACAACGGGCCGCACGGTCTGGTCGCACGAACTGTATGTGCTCGCCGGCCTGGTGCCGGACGGACTCTGGCTGGAGCGGGTGAATATGAGCACGCGCCGCCGCCCGGTGACCGTTGAAGTTCCCAACCCGAACCGCAATCCGGGCCAGCCGCCAACGATACAGAAAACGGTTGTGCAATCGTTTCCGGCTATTCGCCTCAGTGGATATGCGCTGTCGCCGCACCGGGAAAAGGGGCTGGAGCTGGTGGGAAAACTTATCAACAATATCAAGCTGGACGATGAATTTTCCGTCAGGTTTGTTTCTCCCGAATTGAAATCCATCGAACGACAGGAATTCAGGGGCAGCACCGTCATGAAGTTCGTCATGGATTGCGAAATTTCGATATGAAAGGTGGAAGATTATGAACTTCTTCAAGGACAGGACAGTTACCAAGCTTGATTGGATCATCATCGGATCCTCTCTGTTCCTGCTCGTTCTGATCACGCTCCTGTACTTTGTGGTGAAGAGCTTCGTGGGAGAACAGATCGAACAGTTGCACGTTCAGATAACCGCAAAGCAGCAGGAAGTCACTGAGGCTCGGGCGGTGGCTGCGAGAAAAGACGGGCTGCTCGCCGAGATCGACCAGGTGCGGGAGAAGATCGTGCGCTTCGAAGAGAAGCTTCCTACGGATAAAGAGATCCCGAGGCTTCTGAATCAGTTTCAGCAGATCGCTGAGCTGAGCGGAGTGAAATATCAATTGATCAATGCAGAGCCGATAGACGAGAAGGACCTGTACGTGCGGATTCCTTTCAAGGTGAAAATAGAGGGGACGTACCCGGTCATCGGCGAATTCCTCCGGAGCCTTGAATTCGGCAACCGGTTCATCAAGATCGAAGATCTCGATATCGGACCGCAGCAGAAAGGCGCGAGTGAAGCGAATTTCGTCGTCAGCACGTATATGTTCGTCAATAAAGAGAAAACCAGCGAAAGCGGGGTGACGCAGTCATGAAAGGCGATATGAAGAAAACAATCCTCGCCGTCGTGCTCGTGGCCGCGGCGGTCGGGGTGGTTGCGTACCAGATTCTGGGAACTGCATCTCCCGTCAAACATGCAACCAAAACCGCTATTGCGGCCCCGACACCGGCGCCGCTTCAGCCTGCAGCCGCCGCTCAAATGAGGGGCCCGCAGGGACAGCCGGCGGAACCGCAACTGAGCCCGTATGAGTCCCTGTTGGAGAAGGTTGCCGAGCGCGATCTGGCCTACCGGAAGCCGGGGTTCAGGAACCCGATGTCGCCGCTGGTGGCCGAGACATGCGCCACGAATAAGGCCGCGGAGGAAGCGGCAAAGCTCTCCTCGGCGGGATATCACGTCAAGGGGATCATCTGGAATGAGGACGCGCCGCTTGCCCTTATTAACGATCAGGTCGTGGGTATCGGCGAGCGCCTTGACGATGGAGCGCTTATAACCGAGATACATTCGAATTCCGTGAAATTTACGAAACGGGGAAACAAGTACGTTTTGGTTCTGAGAGAGGAGTAAATGAAAAATGGGCAGCCTCGTGAGTAGAAAGATGTCCCGGGTCCTTCTGATTGCAGTCGCAGCGTTTGTTCTTGTCGGCTTCCTCTCGCCGCCGCTGACGGCGGGCGGCAGCCTTGAACAGAGAAAGGTTCAATTGCTGGAACTGCTTGGGCTGGATGGAGCAGATCCGACGGTCGTTCAGGCTGCACAGAAAGCACACACTCTGTACTCAGTAGATATTGTGCCGGGAGCGGAAAGCGTTTCGGTCATTCTCCAGCTCAGCGGCTTGCCCGCCTACGACTCGTACCTGTATAAGGAAAACAGGCGCCTGGTCGTGGATCTTCGGGATACCATAAACCTGTCGCCGTCGCCGGCATATTCGTTCAAGCAAGATGATCCGATAAAAGAGGTGCGCAACAGTCAGTATCGGGTGAGTCCGACCCTCATCTCCCGGATCGTCCTTGATCTTGACGAAGATAAAACGCCCGCGATCACGAGTGACGGCAATAATATCATCATCAGCACTCCTCTTGACGATCCCGAAAAACGCGAAGAAAACGTAAAAGCCTATTTCCCGAAAGAGGAGGCGCCCGCTCAGATAGTCGCGGTGCCGGCCGTCAAAGTGAACGCCGATTCCCCCAAAGTCGATCTCATGCTTGCGCAGGTAGAACCGACTGAGCCGGCGCCGGTCGAGGCGCCTGTGGAGGATTCCGCCCCCTCGCTCGAGATGGCGGAACCGGTGAATGAGGCTGCCCCCGAGGTTCAGGAAGTCGACGAGATAGGAGAAATCCTTGCCGCAACCGCAGCCGAAGAAGCTCCTCTCGATGAGATGATAGAAGAAGAGGCCGTCGAAGAAGTCGCGGCCGCTCCGGATGCTGTCGAGACAGAAACCGCGACCGCGGAAGTTGTGACCGAGAATGAACCCGCCGTCCAGGAGGTCGAAGAGCCTGCGACTGCGGAGGTAAGCGTTGAACCGAAAGACCAGATAGTCGAGGTTCCAGTCGAAAAGATCGAGCAGCCCGTCCTAGAGGCAAAGCTGGTCGCCGAGACTGAGACAGCTCCGGCCGTCGCCAAGGAGCCTGAAGCGGTGAAGATGAATAATCTGGTCACCCTGAATTTCCGGGATGCCGACCTCAGTGCCGTCCTGGATATTCTCGCCAGGAAAGGGAACTTGAATATTCTCGCCGGGAAAGACGTGCGCGGCAATGTCACGGTACGGCTTGTCGATGTCCCGTTTGACGTGGCGCTGAATGCGGTCCTTAATGTGAACGGCTACGGGTATATAAAAACCGACAACATCGTCAGGGTGGTTCCGCTGTCGCAGCTCGGAACGCAGGTCGAAACGCGGACCGAAACGTACACGCTGAGCTATGCGGAGGCTAAACAAGCGAAAACTACATTTCAGACTTTGCTGTCGCCGAACGGCAAAATCGAGGTTGACGAACGAACAAACATGCTGCTGATCACCGATGTTCCGTCCAATCTCGATCGCCTTCGAGAACTGATTCCCCAGATCGACCGGCGCGTGCAACAGGTGCTGATCGAGGTGCTGATTCTCGATTCCGTGCTTTCCGACGAGGCCGACCTCGGCATCACCTGGTATCTCACCAACACCAATGACAACAGCCCGGGCTTCGATGGAAATGACATCGCCGGCGTGCTGCTGCCAAAGCCGTTCGGCGGCTTGGATATCAGCGTCGGAACATTGATAGACGACATCAATCTGAGCGTAATGATCCAGGCGCTCGTGGAGAATTCGGACTCGCGCATTCTCGCCAACCCGAAGGTGCTGACGCTGAACAACGAGTCCGCGAGCATCGAGATCATCGAGGAATTCCCTTACAACGACGTAACCCAGACCAGTTCGGGAGGTCAGCTCTCGAATATCACCTTCAAGGAGATCGGAACAAAACTGGAGGTCCTCCCCCAGATAACCCACGACGGATACGTAATCCTGAGGGTCGAGCCCGAACAGAACTCGATTGCCGGCACGACGATTACCGGGGTGCCGATTGTCGACACCAGACGGGCCGAAACCACATTGATCGTGCGAGATCACCAGACGGTGGTTCTCGGCGGCCTGAGGGAAAACCGCAAGCTTCTCAGCGTGAGCAAGGTGCCCTTCCTGGGAGACCTGCCGGGAGTGAAATACGCCTTCAGAAACGTCGGCTCCTCGGATAGGGACACCGAGTTGCTCGTGTTCCTGACCGTGCATATCGTCGAGAGTCCGCCGCTGATTCCGAGCCAGGAAATCAAATTCGACGAACTCGCAAACCTGCCGCGCAAGCCGTCGGTATCGATCGACCTTATCCGCTGATAGAGAAAGAAAAGTGGATGGGCCGCGGGGAAAAATTCCTCCGCGGCCCATTCTTTTTCTGTAGGGAAGGTGGAGAAAGTCGAGAAAGAAGCTGCCGCCGGTCGTCAGGATCGCTACGGGAAGGGACTGCATCACGTCGAGGAAAGCTCCTTCGGCGTCGCCGGCTTGTTGACGCGCAGGATGGCCGGCCGCCGCCGCATCAATTTGCGTTTGGCGCCCGCCTCGCGATTGCCTTGGAGAATCCTGCAGATCTGCCGGCAGGTAAGCCCGAACTGCTCCGAGAGAGCCTCATGGATCTCCGAGACGCTCCCAAAATGAGGGTCGTCCTGATAAATCCGAAACAGCGCGATGACCTGCCCGTTGCGCTTCGCATAATAGTCCTCGCCGAAATAGAGGACTGCGCCGCTCCTGCCGTGCTCGGGAATGCATTGCAGGACCGCGCTCAGCAACTCGGGCGAGAGCAGTTTCTCTGCATTGAAGTATGCCGGCATCTTCCTTTCCTCCAGAGGTAGCACCGTGACCGCACGATGTTCAAGCGCTCCAGACGCCGAACCGCTCATTGAGATATATCTCCCACAGCGATCGCCTGTCGATCTCGGCGTCCACGAGCAGGGCGAATTCGCCGGCGTCGAGCGCCTGCGCGAGCCAGCTTGAGAACTCTTTCCTGTCGCCGATGTCGAGCGCCCCGATGTGGCGTTCCCACGCTCGGAGCTGGCGCTTGAGCGTCGTGAGGTTTTGCTGGTGCTCGTCCATTACCCGCACTCCGTTATATCGCTTATAGCTATAATAATAGCATATAGCGATATATTTGTCAAGAGGGAAGTAGAAGAAAAAAGAAAAATATCAGGGACAATTGACAAATCGGGCGTTCGCGTGTAAAATATGGCGCAGGGAGTTATTGCCATGAGAATTGGCGAAAAAATAAGGTTTTTGCGGAAGTCGCGGGTCCCGAAAATGACCAGTTCGGAGCTCGCGCAGAAGGCCGGCATCTCTCAATCGTACGTCATCGAGATAGAGAGCGGGAAAAAGAATCCATCGCTCGAGGTTCTAGAGAGGATAGCCAAGGCTTTGAATGTATCGCTTTCAGAGATCATCATAGGCCCGGTCTCGCCGGTCGTTCCCACCAGGTACCGGTATATACCGGTGATCAATCGGGTGTCCTGCGGCGAGTGGATGGATGCCGGCGATCTGGAGTTTCCGCCGGGTTTCGGCGCGGATTACAAGCTTACCGACTCGCAGGACCCGAACGCCTTTTATGTAATTGCTGAAGGCGATAGCATGGTCGGCGGAAGAATCCAGGAGGGGGATTATCTCCTGGTGTCGCCGAACCTGCAGTGCGACCCGGGCGACATCGTGCTGGCCAAATCGGAGCAGGGAGTCACCATCAAGCGGTTCATGAAACGCGGTAACCAGATCGTGCTCGAGCCGCTCAATTCGAAGTACAAAGGCATCGTGATCAAAGAAGGAAGCGACGTGAAGTTTTACCGGATCGCGGAGATAAAGATACCGCTCTGAGGGCCGATGATTCGGAAGGAGAAAAATTCGGTTTGTCAATTGCGAGACAGATAAAGGTGATGATCGTTGATACGGATGGCACCCGCGCCGGCAAGGTGGGGGCGCTTCTTAAGCAGAACGGGTTTCAGGCTTCCGTCTGTGATCAGCCGCTGAAGGCGATGGGGCTGATGCGGCGCGAGCGCCCCGGCGCGGTGGTGCTCGAGGTAGTCATGCCCGGCCGCTCGGGGTTCGAGCTCGCCGCCCGGATGCAGGCCGACCCGCTCCTTTCGCGGACGCCGATCGTGTTCACCAGCGACATCCAGAATTCGGCTGAAGGCAACCATGATTATTTCCCGAGGCCGCTCGATTCGCGCAGGCTGGTGGAGACGCTGAAGAAGCTGACGGCAGGATAGGCTCGGACGCAGGGATGCGCCTCGCCCGAAGAGAAGACTCAAAAGAGTCCTGATTTCTGTACAGCTCCTGAGTCGTGCGGGTCGCCGGATGCGGCGACACTGAAATCCTCCCATCTTTGTCTGAGAGTCTTGCTCCACAAGGTCGCCGCGACAGGTCCCGGATGCGTGGCGTCCAGATAGTTCCGCTCATCGCACAGCTTTTCATTTTCCAGAAGATTCACGTAGTAAACAGAGGGATACCTGAGCGCCTCCGCGAGGTGTTGTTGCTTTTGCGCCTGATATTTCTCGTGGTATTCCGAGACGTTCTGATGCCACTCGGGCAGCGGGAGGTCCACGAGGAGAAGCTTTCCGCCGCACGATTGAATCAAGTCGCAGACCCTGACCAACTCTTCAAATCCGCGTTCTTCGTTCTCGAATCTGCATCGGGAATCGGTGTTATCCGTGCGCTGCTTCCATTGGTTCCTGTCTATTTGAACGATCTTCTCCCCGGACGGCTGACGGATAACGGCGGGAGGTGCGGCTTCCGCGGCGGCGGGTCGGTTAGACGAGAGCGAGTGGAAAAAGGAGAGGGAATTTTTTAACGGCCGATTCAGCACCAGCACAGGCCGGAGCACCCGCACGAGGAGATCGACTCTTTGAGCAGGCACGATCGGCCGGATTCCGTCGCCATTCCACCGGTAGAGCCTCGACTCCACCAACGCTTCGTTCACGTTATGCCCATTTCCATAGACGGACCCGTAAAAGATGCCAATGACGAACAGCGATTTGTCTTTCACGTGCGCCGGCAGAAGCTGTTCAAGCAGTTCGATTACCTGGCGCGTGTCGGTCATGTTTGAGCCGGGCAGCGAAAGGTTTGCCGCTTCATATTGCGGAAAAAGAGGCTGCAACTCATCGGGACGAAAGCCGAATAAGGCGTTCGAGGAGCCGAGAACAATCAGCTTCGGTCTCTCATTCCGCTGCAGCCTGCATGCGTCCAACGAGAGGGTGCGATACGCCTCGA
Organism: Candidatus Abyssobacteria bacterium SURF_5; assembly: GCA_003598085.1. NCBI lineage: Bacteria > Pseudomonadati > Candidatus Hydrogenedentota > Candidatus Abyssobacteria > Candidatus Abyssobacteria bacterium SURF_5. The sequence continues at coordinate 12,031 of QZKU01000107.1, read as the reverse complement.
CGAAACAAATCGTGTCAACGGGGGGCCTCGTCCATTCCTCATAGATATAATAGCCGGCATAAAGGATCAGGTACCAGAGCGCCGCGAACACCACGAGCAGGCCCGCTTGCCGGAGGATCGATTTCATCAGAAGCCTCCGTAGATCAGGTCGGGTATCTTCGTTTGTGAGGAGACGAGGAAAAGCAGCAGAACGATAGCGCGGGCGGCAAGGTGCGCCTGCTGGAAGAGGAATGCCTGATTCACTCGTTCAATCTGTTTCCGGATCGGGATTGATGCGATGCGCGCGCTGTCGATCAGCAGTCGGGACACGATGACAAGCGCGATACAGAATGCCGCGCTCTTAAAAATCCCGAGGACGCCGAGCTGAGAGAGAATCTTTGTGAACCCGTCCCATTCCGTCCAGAGTGCAGTCAGCGAGACCGCGAAATAGGTCATTGTGAGGGCATGAGTGAAATATCCGTAGAGCGTGGCGCCGCGAAGCTTCTTGAAGCGGTCCTTGCCCAGCCGCTTGCGCATTTCGATCTCATACAGTTTATTGACGCTCATTCCGAGCCCCAGGAACAGGCCGTAGATCACGAATACGAACGTGGTCCCGTGCCATACGCCCATGAGGAAGAACGTGATGAAATATGCGAAGACGCCGAAGTAGGGGATCAGCGACATCCGCCTCGAGCGATGCGCCAGCGATTTCATTATCGGGTTGAACAGGTACAGTTTGAACCATTCGGAAAGCGTGATGTGCCAGCGCCTCCAGAAATCGAGAAAGTTTCCGGCGCCCAGCGGCGCATCAAAATTTTCCGGCAGTTCGAACCCGAACAGGAGACCGACGCCGATGACGATATCCATATAGCCGGCGAAATTGAAGTAAAGCTGCAGCAGGTAGCTCAGGCACGCGGCGCCGTAGGTCGCCCATAGATAATTCGGCGACGCCACATACCTCGCCCACTGGAACGCAAGCTGGAAACCGGCGGATATGATCGCAAGCTTGATGACGCCGTTGGTGATGCGCGAGAATGCGAGATAGGCGGTTTCCGATGAGATGGCAACGGCGCCAAGGCTCTCCTCCTGCTTCCGGTAATCCTGGAAACGTTGAATCGGGCCGGAAACGAAAGTGAGGAAATTACAGCAGTAATTGAGCATCTGCCACGGGGAGATGCGTTCCACGAGCGCCCTCTGATATGTGTCCACCAACACCTGGAGCACGCGGAAAAAGATGAAGGACAATCCGATGGTGACGCCGGGGCTTACCGCCGACGTGAGAAAATGGACCAGCGAATACTGCTTCAGATAGATGAAGGTCGCTATCAGCAAAAAAATGGCGGCAAAGAAATTCAATTTCGATGGCCGCGCATGAATAAAACAGATACAGAAATACCCGAGCGACAGGAATTCAATCAAGGGAAGCAGGTCAAGAAAATCGCCGGCAAAGCTGGCGATGAAGGCCACGTTTAGGATGAGTAAGACGGCGCGCCGCCAATTGCGGGAATTATAGCCGTGGAACAGGAGGAGTCCAGCGGCCACAAGAGCAAAGAAATGAATGGAAAGGAGGCGCATGCGGGTTTTCTGTTGCCCCTATTCTCAAACCCAATTATGTTACACGTCCCTGCGAGGCGCTCGCGTCAAGCCCCAAGGCCATCCGTAACCGCCCTTTCTTGGCGAAAAGGCGGTTTTAGTTCACAACCACTGTTTCCGGCGCACCGGTTATTCCCCTACTTCCCAGAATTTCCGCCGCCGCATCCGCGATCGCCTCGGCGACTTTGCTTTTTCCCTCTTCCCCGCAATGGCCGTAGATGTCATAAAACTTGTCATGTTCGAGCAGCATTGAGCAGTCCAGAAGATGAAACTGCTCTTGGGTCAAAACAGTTAGGAAAAGGTCGGTTGACGCTCTGAGCGACTCTTGATCGAAGTTATTCACGCTGCTGAGGAACTCGTGGTCCACCGGCCAGATATAGAAAAGAATGTCAATCTCGCGACCCGACGCCAGCTCCACGAGTGAGCGGAAATCCTTGAAAGTGGGATTGGTTTCTGTCTCGGGGAAAACGAAAAGGCCCGCCAGCTCGGACGGATCGTACTTAAAATCATCACCTGACCGAGATACTTTTTCGTCCCCTTCCTTTGGGCGTCCCTCGGAAAACGGCATCGTAAAACGGCGGGAGCTTTTCGAAATCCACGTCTTGATTCCCGAAGTGTAAATGGTAACCGGCTTCAGAAAAAGGACGGACGCTTTGTATTCAAGCAGTTTCTTTTTTGTTATGCCTCTGGCCGCAACCGGGTCCCTGCAGGTCGCAGGCAACTGACTGAACAGAGGGGTAAAGGCGGATAGTTCCGGATTGAACCAGAGGAGGCTTTGAGAGCCGATCCATTTTGGAGAAAACGTTCGCAAGTTGATGGGGATCAAGATAAGATCGGGTTGCAGCTCCAGCGCCTTATGCAACATGCAATAAAAGTCGAACATATCCGCGCCGGCAAACGACCAGTCGAGCAACTGCAAGTCATCGAAATCGCCCTCATGCTCCTTGAGTTCTTCAATGATCAAGTTCGGCAAATGCCTGGATTTATCCCCGCTGTAAGATGACCAATCGAACGGATAGAAGGAGTTGCTGTCGCCCAGGGCTATCATTCTCCGGGCTCGACTATTTGATGACCTTGCGAATGAACGCCTGCCGAAAAGAACGGGATATGGACTGGTTTCGACATTATTGCTCAAAATGGTTTCTTTTCCTGCAGCCAATGTGCAGATGATGATGAATGTAAAGAGCCACAGGAAATAGAAAACCGTGATATTTGTCGTCGCCGAATCCAGCTTGCTCGTTTTTTTTTTGCGTTTGGGACATCTTCAAAAATTCGCTACTTCACCCACCTATTTGGGGATGGCCTCAAGTATAGATTTTGCGGAAAGCGTTGTCAAGAATGGAAAAAGAAGACGCGCCGGCGTCGTCTTGTTTATCAAATCCGCCAGACGAACCCGGGACGCATCCTCGCGCGGAATCTTTTTCCGCCTGACCATTCTGTCTCATGTTCCGAAGCTATCGCCCCACGTAACGGGCGGCAGGTTTTCGCGGCGGCGGACCTCGTTGATGGTCATGATGCCGGCGCGCACGAGCCGCTCCTGCACCTGCGATTTGACGTTCTCGTTCTCCTTGAGCGCATCGACGGCGGATGTATCGAACCTGACGAAGTCGGCCCCATCCGTCTCGGAAGCGAACTTCGGCAGCAGCGAGTTATCCAGCTTGAGCTCGAGCTTGCGCAGTTTCGGGATGATCGTCTTCTGCCAGAACGCCTTGTTCTGGTGCTCGGCGTTCGCGTAGTTGGCGTACTCATAGACGCCGACGAGCGCGGGCGGCACCTTGAACGTGGCGCAGATCTCCTCGCGGCAGAACTTGCGCTGGTTGAGGAACTCCATATCGCGCGGGCTGAGGCCGATCGGCTTGTACGAGAGCCCCTCCTCCAGGACGGCGATGCGATGCGCGTGCGCGGACCCCTTATGACCCTCCTCCCACTGTTTTCTCAGGCGATTGAACGTCTCATCGCTCAACGACGAACTGGTTTCGAGGACTCCCCCCGGATGCGCGCCGTTCTTGAAGAAGGCCTTGTTGTAGGCGACCGAATACTGATCGACGATGATCGAGTTGCGGATGGCCGAGATCGGGCCGAGGCCGTAGTATTCGTTGGCGGGGTTGAAGTACCTGAAATGGACGACCTCGTCAGCCTCGAGCGAGACGCTGCGGCCGTTGATCTCATAGATGTAGCCCATAACGAAGTTCGAGCGGTCAGGCACGATCTTGACGCGGTCGGGCCGCATCGGATAGATGGCGGAGGGCACTCCCTTCTCGTCTTTCTCGATCTCCCAGTAGCAGTTGCCGGAGAGCTCGAGGAATGAGGCCGTCGCCTCCCACAGGTCGTAAGACGACATGTGCGGGTTGACGTCGGAGAGCAGGCGGGCAAGCCGGCTGTCGGAAACTTCCTCGATAGCATCAGCCTTCTTGCGGTAGGCGCGCAGGGGGACGCCCGCGATGGCCGTCGCGATCGTGCTCACGCAGGCATACACCCAAACGACCTGCCCGTAGGCAATCGCATAGTCTTCATAATTTTCCGGCCGGTCCTTGCCCAGCCGCTCCTCGAACTCGTCAACCAGTATCTCGCGCACGTGGCGCGCCTTTTCGTATCCAAGCATTTTCGCGATGTGGTCAAGCAGCTTCATGTCAGCCTCCCCTTTACCGTTTGTCAGTCGCTTTTGAGGCTATTCAACCACGCGCCGGACTCCTGAACAACGACAAAGTTGTGAACGGAAATGTCAGGAAGAACGGAAGATGAAGCAATCCACGGATTTTCACGGATTAACCGGATTTTCACGGATTGTAGGGGCACGGCATTGCCGTGCCCGAAAACAGTAGTCGAGCGTAAGCGAAATACAGTTTCTTAACCCTGCTTCAGCAGGGCGTCTCGCGGGCTGGACTGCGGACTGTAGACTGTTACCTGCCTTTATCTCTTCCAACTTGGAACTTGAAACCTGAAACTGATATCACCACGGAGGGACACGGAGAAAGGAAAGAAATCATTCCGCCTTTGCTCAGACTCCGGTCTAAGGACTGCCTTACCTATCCGCAGATTCCGCTGATTTTCTCGGATTAGAAAGGAGCTTCACAGGAGCAAACCGAGGAAACGGAGAATTCCTTCTTCAACCTTCAGACTTGGAACCTGGAACTTGGAACTTGAAACCTCTCATCAACCACAGATGCACCCAGATTCACACCGATCAAGAGAGCTGCCAAGAATTGTTTTTCTTTCCGACTGTCTTAAAGCGAATAAGTCCTGAACAGGAGGAAACGGAGAAGAGGGAGGAAGAAGAGATGCTAAACGTTTGATTGCATCCGTCTCCTGCAGTAGGGGGCTGGGAGGGAGGAAGCATGGATTTTGGGAAAAGCGCTTCAGTCATCTAGGCAACTTCTTCACTCTGAGTAGAACAGTAAAGAATAAAGATGGACCCCATTTTCAACCCCTTCCTTCGAGGTCACACCTTGAGGATGGTAAACGTGAGTGAAGATTCGATAACGGAAGGTTGATTTTTTGGAGTGGGAAAAAGAAGTGCAGGTTCCGGAAGAGAACCGCAGTTATTCAATTGCCAAAAAACCGCTTTGTAGAATGTATAGACTTGACAGCATTTCTTCCCCTAAGTGGAAACAGAGACACTCTTGATTTACCAAACCGGCACGGAATTGTCCACGCTCAGAACTCAGACTTGTGAAGGTGATTGATGCGGCCCTTGAAATACTGAAGTTTGAGTGCCTTGGTGATTCGAACAACAGCGATGGTATGAGTCCACTTGCTAAGTTCCTGATATTTTTTCTCATAGCGCTCAAGCTTTATGAGCAAGAGCAGGTTTTTATCATATTTGTTGAGTATCTTCTTGAGCACGGATGAGCTACAAAGCAGGCGATGGCCGGGATATACGTCTTCACCAGAATCTCTATTCTCTCGACCCCAAGCCTGTGCGCGCAAAATCGACCTTCCTCGCTTGTCCCGCCATACCCTGCCAAATGGATCAGTGCTGGTGATCGAACATAAATCGGAAAGAGCCCGTGCCAAGCGCGGTCTGAAATTGGCGCAAGGCACTCCGTAGGGATCGTGCTCGTCAAGTCGTGCCTCACCGTACGGACACACTATCCAAGGTGTATATTCCTTTTTTTCTTCGCTTGGTGAATTATCGAGGTCATCTTCGGCCCCATGAAACGCAGGAATCCATACAAGCATTGGCTCCTCACGAATGAGCTTTCTTACAGCCCGCACAGCTTTATCAGGAGCAACCAACGCAGATGAAATTCCGACTTTGATACCATCGGCTGAGAACCATCTTCCCCCAACAACAAGCTCTTTGCCAATGCGCGTGGTTACTCCAGCAAGTCGCAAAAGTGTGTCGCGGTCACTGGTGACTACAAGCCCCTTCTTCTTTTCAAGCAGGGGTTCAATTGTGTCAAGTGGAACCCTCTCGGTGCCATCGGAAAGCCATAACCCGTCCTGGCGAGTTAAAAGATAGCGCCCGAGCCATTCACCCCAGGGATCGTCCTTACACCACCAATCGTCTGTCACCGGAGCGGTCGCAAGAAGCTTACCGGCGGCAAAGAAAAGCGCGTGCCAACCCAGTTGCTGACCGTATCCATGATATCGAGTAGTTATCCCCCGGAATCTGTGATTGTACGATTCTCTTCCGCCTGACTCATACATGCTGGTAACATTAGGATCAAGCTCATGTACAATTGCAGATATCATGTCGACGACTTTCCAGCACGGCTGGCCAAAGACATGGCTCAAGTTGTCTACATCATGTTTATGAAAGTCATAGTCAAGGTCGAATTTGAATTCCGGACTGGGGGCAGTTTTTGGACGTCCCGAGTAAAAATCATGCGTTCTAATCTTTTTTTTCAGGCGTGGGTGCGGTGATAGATTAACGTTTCGAAGGAGTTTTTCCATATTTGCCTGCAATTGGAGTCTTCCCGCATCCACACATGTGAGCAATGCCTGCGCAGCGAAATGGCGCATAAGGGCATGCGGGTTTTCTTGCTCCGTAGCAATTGAAAAAAGGATGTCTTTATAGCGGGCTATTGCTTCGGGATAATCGCGCGCCATCCGCGCGAGAGCAATAAGAAGCCAAAGACGCGCGTGCAAATAGTAAAAGGTGAGTTCGGGCGCTTGGAAAGGTCCGGCCTCTTGAGACTCAATATTACCAACCAAGTGATCGATTATCTGCCATCGCCCAAATGCGGCTAAGCAGCGGATGCTATGTGCGGCACGCCATCTAGCTACTGCGTAGGGAGAACCAAGCACGCGCCACAAAAGCCCGGCCGCAACCGCTGTGATGTCATTCCTCGGATAAAGTCCATCCTTCCATTTTCCATCGGCAACATTATCGGCAAGCTCGGCAGCGGGACTACGCAGTAGCCTTGTAAGAGCATCTTCGCCCATGCCGGCCTTTGCTCTCCGGCAAATGAATGAAGCCAGTGTGAGCCATACCGCCCCAGCAATGGTGTTTTCTAACTGCCCAAAGACCTTGATCAGCTCGAGAACAAGGTCGAAATCAGCAATGCCTGTGAGATCAGAAATTTCCCTAACCCTGGAACCGGAGAGCATGCCATAGGCAATCATTTCATCGGCATGGAGCTGAATCAGGCGAATACCCGCGCCCTCATAGACCGGATTGAGCGAAGCGGATGATGGTGTCCACGCCTGCTTGCAACCCTTCAATTCCTCAATCTTCCGGTCGAAAAGCAAATGCTCCAATTCGCAGATATTCTCGATATATTTCGCACGCGCGCCAAAAGGGACTTTGGCTCGAAGCACTGCAAAAAAGTTGTCTTTTAGCTCGTATGTATGTTGTGGCCCATCGAGGGTGGTAATCGCCTGATTGAGAGAAGACTGATCTGTTGGGTCGGTGGACTTGGCAATACATTTCAAAGCTTCACGGTCCTCACGACTCCCTCTCTCTGTTCGCTTTCGCACATGGGCGTTCGGCACATCCCAATTGTAATTCCGCTCATTCCGCTTATTTCGTACTTCTTCATGGAGTTTACGGGCAGCGCGAAGATGACGGGCCGTCTTGGATGAAAAACCGAGAACGTTTCCGGCAAGCGCCACAAGCCGATCGATGGTGTTTCCCATCCACAAACCAGGATTGTCATCTTCGAATTGTTGAATGAGCGCAGTGATAGTCTCACTGTCTGGGCCTGCCCTATCGTGGATCGCCTTGGTAAAGTCCTCCATAGGATCGTGATAATGCCCGACAGGTCTGGCAAGGCGGTTCAGAGCAAGCGCGTCCTTGGGCTCGATCTTGCCTTGTTCCAAGAGCGCTGTGAGATATGGAAGAAGGGTATAGCTAAGGGATATCTTCGAACGATCATCCCACCGGCTCAATTTTGCCAAGCCTCTGACTCCAGCGGTTTTGGAAAGGCCCCGCCCAAAGGCACCCCAGAAGAACTTCTCCGGTTGCTCGCCCATATTAAGTTCAGAAATATTGCTCAAGGTGTGGAAATCGCGCTCGCTGAGTTCATCTCCCTTGAGTGAGGATGCGAATAAGAGAAGCTCGTTTGTGAATTGATCGTCTCCGGAACCGATCGCATCCATCTGCTCAAGCCCCTCGCGAAAATAATTAGATGCCTCATGGATACTGGCTGGTAACAAGGCACGAGCGAGACGCGAATATAGAGATGCCCGATAGCTCACATCATCCGCGGCTTGAATAAGCTTCCGCGCGTGTTGAGCTTGTTCGCCAGCTAATGTTTGCAGCGGCTCTCTCTCTGCGAGGATTGAAACAAGCCGAATGAGATCCTCCGGGTCTATGTAACGACTGTGAACCGCTGTAAGGAAGGATTTGACCGATGCCGCTTTAAGCTCGGTACGAACCCAAAGCGCGAAAACCACCACATCGAGACCGAGCTTGTGAAAAAAATGATCGATTTTGTCCGTGAGATAAGAATCGCGCTTCTTGCTTGTTTGGTCCCAAGTTTCGATCAGTTCTACGAAGACCTTGTCAACTACATTTTCGGGTGCAGCGAGGGTAGATGAAAGAGCTTTAGCCAATGAAAGAAGCGGCTCTAGACAACTATTGATAAAATTCTCGGCTTCCCTATGCCCTTCATCGCTCAGGGCATGCGGGTGCATTTTCTCATCGTCCTCTTTGATCTGTTTCCGAGGCCACCTCGCTAACCTCGCTTTGAATTTGTCGTGGAATGCCTTACCTGTGTCAATCCTGCGGATGCGGGCACAGATTGGCACCAATTCCTTGGGTAGAACGTCTTTCTCATGAAGGGATGAATTCTCCGCGGCGGCTACAAGGGCCGCACGGAAAATAAATGGGAAGACTTCGCGATGGTTATGGAACCTTTCCCGGAAGGACCAAATGCCGGGGCGTTGGTGAGTTGCGCGGAGCGATATCGAGAGAGCTTCATCATTAAGGCCTAGCATCAATGCATCGGCGGCGGCCTTAAGGAGCCCGTCCTGTAGCACGTATGTTCTCTCGCGTCGATAGTAATCTGATCCGTCAAGCTCGGTCGCCTTGCGGCAGACATCTGCCAGTTTGATGATAAGCTTCCTACGCCTGGGTGCTAAATTCTTCGCAAAAGACAAGGCTGCTGCGAGGGGTCCGACTTGCGTCAGTGCGTCAACAAATTCCGACAATAGGTCTGGCGACTGTGAACCTATTGCTTGTGCAAGATAACAGTAGTTGAAGATATACTCGCAAACTTCGAACGCATACCAGTCTTTCCATCCTTCTAAGAACCACACTGCATCCTGTGCGCCGCCTTTTGAAATGAGGAAGAACGGTATCGCTGCAATATCAGGGAGTTCGGGGCCGGGTTCGTCTATCCCATCTTTTCGATCCGTGTTTCTCCAGTGTGCGAGCCATTCGTCCGTTGTACGAGCATGCCGCCGCGCTTCTTCAAGATCACCCGAAAGCGTATTGGCGATCGTGAGCCTGGCATGGCGAGTGCCTTGCCAAGCACTTCGTGTCTCAAAGAGGCGGCGAGTCGCATCAATATCCTTTAGGGCTATAACAAGCTCAGGATGATCGAGGATGTAAGCGGCGCCGCGCTGATCCACGACAGCAATCGTGGACAACTCCATTAGCAGTTTTACCAACCGATCGTAGTCTTTTTTCATGGCGGCGTGCAGTGTTGCCGCCTTGAGCCTCGCGAAGCGTATGTTTCTCTTGCCTACTGTGCTCGTGATTGTTGCAGGGATTCGGTCATCGAAAGCCAGTTTAAAAAGCCGCTCGCCATCGTCAAGTTGATGCAGAAGCCCCGGAAGAGCTCGAGCCGCGTAGACGGATACATCCTGACGGACGAGAAGGTTTTCAGCGAGATGACGCAAAAGCTCATTAGAGGACGCATAACGTTTCTGAATGAGCGTTTCCGTAGGTTCGTCTCGAAACATCAATCCCTGATTGGTGCGTTCAAGCAATGGAAATAAATCGGAGGCAAAGCTTTCAATCGCACTCAGTTCGATTTTATGTATTCCAGCATATTCGTTAAGGGGTACAGGGGGCGGCAGAACGGCAAGGCCAGCGAGGAAGGCATCAATATGGTTCTTTTTATAGCCGCGCACTCTCGCAGTAGTGAGCGCATCTTTAATCCTTTTTTCGATCAGGTCGTTCAGTTCAAATTTCTTGTTGACCTCCGACTCATCAAGAAGACCACGACCGCTCATGAGAAGATAGTCCAGCACGCGCGGATTGCCGCCAGAACGTGCTTGGGCAATACTTATCTCTCCTTGGGAGACGTTATTCATTCTGGCGCGTAAGAACGTCGAGGTTTCATTTATGTTGAATGGCTGCAATTCAAGCTCGTCATATTCGGCGTAGGTATCGGGTTTGCGTTCTGTTCTACAGGAGACTATCAATTTAACACCTGGAATGGGTTCAGTATCCAAACTCTGTATCAGCTCGACAGGAAACGAGTCATCGCCGCGCTGCTTCGCAGCTATATCGGCGTTATCAATGGCATCGATGAAGAGCGCTAGGCTCCGTCCGGGGTTCATCCTCGAAATCGTCTCAACGCATTGGGTGAGGCGCCGCCTGAATGTCTTCAGCAATGTTTGCGGGTCGGAACTATGCGGAAGTATTGGGTCACACAAGCTGCGAAAAGCGAGCGTGTTAGCGATATGCATAAGCCCGTTTCGTGGCAAATGCCGGGCGTCCTCAAGAGCCCGGTAAGCTCCACCTCCAAAGCAGTCAAAGAAAACTACTTCATAGTTCTCTTGTATCTTACCAGCTAAACTCTCCATGAAGACGGTCTTGCCAACGCCGCCGGCAGAGTGGATAAGAAGGGGCTTCTGTAAGGATTCGATCTGTGAAACGGCATCAGAGAGTTGGTGGCGCTCAACGACCGGACCGACATCTGTAAGTGCAGGCTTGCACGGCAAAAGATCATCAGGATCACTGACCTCCAGCGCGGCGAGTATATCAGTACGCCTTATGACGTTACGACCCGAACCTGCATGCCCTGCTTTATTCCTGACCAACTCCTTCAAACCGGCAAGTCGAGCTCTCGCAAGTGCGTCTTTGGTGGCAGACCAATCCACAAGCAGGCATGCCAGCTCATATTTGGTCGCAGCAAGATTTTTGGAGCGGCCGATGAAATTGCACTTTGCGGCAAATGAGACCAGTGGCTTTCCTTGAAGCCCGGAAGCCTTCTCAAATTGTCTCGCTTGTTTTTCGACCTCTCCAGTTCGCGGCAATCCCTTCGCAATAGCCTCAACGGCCTGAAGCAGCGGCTCATAGATCGGCTGATTGGTAATGAGTTGAAAATCCAGTTTCTTCTGCACTGCTTCAGCGCCATATCTTGTCTTAAGATCACGGTACGCGTTACCGAATTTTTCAATTGTCTCTTTCGCCCGGCTTGCGCGGAAATACTCATCTTCGTTAGCTATTGAATATTTGAATTGGGCAATAGTAAGCCGGTCGGCTTGCTTGAAAGCCGGATGCCCCCCGAAATAAAGGGTGATATCAGCAATCTGAACCGTTTTTGCCGATGCACGCGCCTGATCGGTTGGAGAGAGCCCTTCGACAGCAATCCCAACGAGTTTGCTATCAGCCCACAAAAGTTGGAGAGCCTTACGCGCCGTCCAAGCCTCGTGATACTCGTGCCCGTCACGAGATGCTCTAACTGTATCTGTTTCTTGATGCATTATCGGAAATCGATGATTTCACAGGTAAAGCAAGAAGGTATCAGTATTTTGTGGAAATTTTCTACGAATGACATTTGAAAATATTTTACCATATGCAGGCAGTATTCGTGAAAATTTTAGGTAGACTTCAGTCAGCAGAGGGCCAATCAAGACTACCTGCAGTTTTTATTTTAAAATCGCACTTATTTCTAGCTTGCCTGGCGTCAACCCTTTCATCACAACTCTTCATCGCTGCGATAGATTGGGTCAAATCGTTACGGCGTGTTGCCCAAATGCATTTTTTGCTTGACATCTCCACAAGGTTGTAGTATTATGATACTCAATAATAGTTACTGATACTATAACTCATTTCGTG
>QZKU01000106.1 GCA_003598085.1 Candidatus Abyssobacteria bacterium SURF_5 | reverse complement strand
AGAGAGAGCCAGAGAAAATGTAGTGCCTAGAGCTTTTTCTGTCTCTGTAAGTTCTTGATACAAAATAGCTTAATTTTTCAAACTGTCGAAAATGAGTTAGAAGGAGATCCGCGGTTCGGCGATTTCCGCTGATAAATCGAAATTCATGTTCGTCAGAGTGAAATCAGTATTGTGTTCTCGAATTTTGGGTAGGAGGAGTTGGTTATGGCAGTAGTTCGTATTCCAGTACCTTTGAGAAGGTTCAGCGGCGGAGCGGAGGAAGTGACGGCCGCCGGCGCGACGGTGGCTGAGATTATCGAGGACCTGGACCGCAGCTATTCGGGGATGAAGCACCGGCTGCTGGAGAACGGGGGCCTTCGCCGGTTCGTCAATATTTATGTAAACGATGAGGACATCCGCTTTCTACAGAGTCTTGATACGCCGGTGAATGAGGAGGACGAGCTTTCGATAGTTCCCGCCATTGCGGGAGGGCGGTAGAGGGGAAGATGAACCTAACCGACGAACAGATCAAGCGCTATAGCCGCCACATCATATTGAAGGAAGTCGGCGGAAAAGGGCAGAAGAAACTGCTCGAATCGAAAGTGCTTATCATCGGCGCCGGCGGGCTGGGATCGCCGTGCGCGCTGTATCTTGCCGCCGCGGGCGTAGGCGAACTCGGGGTTCTTGACTTCGATACAGTCGATCTGAGCAATCTTCAGAGGCAGATTCTGCACACGGTGCAGGATTTGGACCTGCCGAAAGTGCAATCGGCTCGAAGGACGATTGAGGCGCTGAATCCGGATGTTCGCGTGAGGGCTTACAAGGAGCGGCTGACTTCACAAAACGCCTTGGACCTGTTCAGGGAGTACGACATCATTATCGACGGCTGCGACAACTTTGCGACGCGTTATCTGATCAACGACGCCTGCGTGCTCCTCGGGAAGAAGAACGTGCACGGCAGTGTGCTGTTATTTGAGGGGCATGTCACCGTTTTCGATGCCGCCCAGGGGCCGTGCTATCGCTGTCAATACCCGCAGCCGCCTCCTCCGGGCATGGTTCCGAGTTGTCAGGAGGCGGGTGTATTGGGGGTGCTGCCGGGCATCATCGGAACTCTACAGGCGGTCGAGACGCAAAAGCTTATTCTCGGGGTCGGGAAACCGCTGGTGGGGCGACTGCTGCAGTTTGATGCGCTCGGCATGAAATTCCGCGAGTTCAAGCTGCGCAAGGACCCGCAGTGTCCGGTTTGCGGGAAGAACGCCACGATCAAGGAACTGATCGACTACGACGAATTTTGCGGGTTGAGCGGGAATGGCGATCATGTTGATGATTGAGCGCAAAATCCTCGATGACATTTACCGGCATGCTCTCGATGAGTATCCGGACGAATGCTGCGGCATCCTTGTCGGGTTCGACAACGGCGACGAGCGCATTGTAACTAAAGCTCATCGCGCAAAGAACGTAAGCACCGAGCGGCGGCATGATCGCTACCTGGTGGACGAGAGGAAACTCATCGAGGTGATTAAATCCACCCGCGGCAAAGCGGAAGATGTGATTGGTTTCTATCATTCTCATCCCGACTATCCGAGCACGCCATCTCAATATGATACCGAGCATGCCGCATGGCCGGGCTATTCGTACCTGATCGTATCGGTCGAAAAGGCGCGGGCGGTCTCGGCGCAGTCGTGGATCATGCCCCAGGAGAACGGTTCGTTTCTGGAGCAGGCGCTGAGCTTGAGGGAGGATCAGCCGGTATGACCGCAAAGAGGTTGGGAATCCTTTTGACGACGAGTCCCGAGCACGCCAATACGCATAGCGTCATCAGGGTCGCCGAAGCCGCTCTGCGACGCGGGATCGAGGTGCGCATTTTTCTGATGTGCGACGGCGTCCTCAACGTCAACCACGTCCCGTTCCTTTCGCTGCTCGACAAAGGCGCCAACATCTGCCTTTGCCAGCAGAACTTGAACGAGCGCTTTCAGGACGAAACGAACGGCGTCATGCTGGGGAGCCAGTACGATTTCGCATGTAATATCCGCGATTCTGATAGAGTAATCGCTTTCTGCTGAGCCATGAAGACCACCACGATTCTCATTTCACAATCACCGCTGAAAACCGTGCGCGCGACGGAAGCCCTCCGGATGGGGGTGGGCTTGACCCTGTGCGGCGACTCGGTACAGGTTCTTTTTATCGGCGACGGCGTCTATTCGCTCCTCAAGACCGAGCCCGGGAGATTGGGCATGGCGGAATACATACGCCACATCGAGACGCTGCGCCAGCTCGGCCACCGGCTCTTTGCGGAGCGGGAATCAATTACCGAGAGATATCGAGGAGACGTTTCCGTTGCGGTGGAGCTCATATCGCGGGATGATGCCGCCCGCATGTTGCTCGAAAGCGATTCGGTTATCCGGTACTGAGAAAATATGAAAGTGCTGCACATAATCAGGAATCACGATGACGGGCTGGCGCTTCGGCTTGTCGAGGCGATCAATCGGCTCGATGGAGTCGAGCAGGCGCTTCTCATGATACAGGACGGCGTGTATGCCGATTCATTTGGCCTGAAGACCTACGCCTGTTCTGAAGACGTGCAGGCGCGCGGCGTGCAAACCGATCACGAGCTTGTCGATTATGACCGCATCGCCGACATGATTTTCGAGTACGACCGCGTGATAACCTGGTAGTTCGCGTCAGTTCCGTCTCGAGCATTCCTCATTCCGGCAATTATCCTTTTCGGGCGTCTCTGAAAGCCGGATGACCCGGCGAAAATTCTGCTATAATGAAAAACGGTGTGGAGGATCATTGTTGTGGGCACTGAGCATACTCCGGATAAGGAACTGAATCTGAAGGGTGAGATATGCCCGTACACTTTCGTCAGGTCGAAGCTGGCGATCGAGGAAATGAGACCGGGCCAGATCCTGCGGGTGATCGTGGATTATGAACCGGCGACAAGGAACGTGCCGAGAAGCATGGAAAACGAGGGCAACGAAATTCTTGGCGTCAGCAAGGTGAACGATTCCGACTGGCAAATCCTGATTCTGAAAGCAAATGCATAGGTACGTGAAGAGATGAGCGAACTGAGCGAACAGGAAATAAAACGCTACAGCCGCCACATCGTTTTGAAGGAAATCGGGGGAGTCGGCCAGAAGAAGCTTCGGAATGCGCGGGTGCTTCTGGTGGGAACGGGCGGACTAGGCTCGCCGGCCGCATATTATCTTGCGGCGGCAGGCGTCGGTGTGCTGGGAATAGTTGACAGCGACGTGGTCGAGATCAGCAACTTGCAGCGCCAGATCCTGCATCGGACGTCCGATATCGGCAGGCCGAAGGTTGATTCTGCGGCCGATAAGCTTTACTCGCTGAACCCGGGTGTCGAGGTTGAGCGGCACTCCCTGCGGCTCGCCAGATCGAACGTCGAAAAGACGATCGAGTCGTACGATGTCATAGTAGACGGTGTCGATAATTTCGCTTCGCGCTATCTGCTCCACGACGCATGTTACCTCCGGGAAAAACCGCTGGTCGAGGCGGGGGTGCTTCAGTTTCTCGGGCAGGTAATGACAATCCTGCCGGCGAAAGGCCCGTGTTACCGCTGTCTTTTTCCCGAGCCGCCGCCCGTCGGCGCGGTTCCGAGTTGTCAGGAGGCCGGCATACTGGGGGCGGTCGCCGGGGTCTTGGGCATTCTGCAGGCGACCGAGGCGATCAAGCTGATTCTGAATATAGGAAAGCCGTTGAACGGAAGGCTGATCATTTACGAAGCGCTGTCGGGGACGTTCAGGGAAGTTGCTTTCAGGCGCAATCCAAGATGCCCCCTGTGCGGCGATAGCCCCACAATCAAAGAGCTGATTGAATACCCGCTGGAATGTGAAACCTGAGCACGCAGGCTCCGCATACTCCGGAGGGAACGGAATAAGAGGACATGGAAAAAGAAACCAGGAGAAAACCAAGAGCGATAGCCCTTCTTTCAGGGGGGCTGGACAGCACTTTGGCGGTCAGTATCCTCCTTGATATGGGGGTCGAAGTCGAGGCGGTCAATTTCAAGACGATTTTCTGCCAGTGCACGAGCGAGCGCAGGCGCGAAGGGTGCGGCAGCGAGGCGCGCCGCATGAGTGAGGCGCTCGGCCTGAAGCTCTCGGTGTTCAGCGTGACCGACGACTATCTGGACATCATCAAGCATCCCCCGCACGGCTGGGGCTCGAGCATGAATCCCTGCATCGATTGCCGTATTTTCATGTTTCGCAAAGCAAAAGAATACATGGAAAGAACCGGCGCGGATTTCATTGTGACGGGCGAAGTGCTCGGCCAGAGACCGATGTCGCAGCATATGCATGCCATCAGAACGATCGAGCGCGAGAGCGGTTTAGATGGGCTGGTGGTTCGCCCGCTCTGCGCGAAGCTGTTGCCGCCAAGCAAGCCGGAGCAAGAAGGGCTTATCGACCGCGAGAAGATGCTTTCTATCAGGGGCAGAAGCCGCAAACCACAGATTCGGCTGGCGGCGGAGAAGGGAATCCATGACTACGCCTGCCCTGCGGGCGGCTGTCTTCTGGCGGACAAGATATACGGGCGGAAATTGCGTGAGCTGCTGGAGCACAAGCCTGATGCCACGTTCGCCGACATGCGGCTTTTGAAGTATGGCCGGCATTTCCGTTTGGCGGATGGCTCAAAGATAATCGTCGGCCGCGATGAAAAGGAAAACGAAAAGCTCGAGCGCCTGGGACAACGTCTCCTGCAGATGCAGGTTGTCGACGGCCTGGGGCCGGTGACGCTGGCGCCCGCAGACATATCGGGAGAATCCAAGCTGGTGGCGGCCTCAATCACAGCGCGTTACAGCAAAGGACGGAATGAAGCCAGTCTCGTAATCCGCAGCCGGATGAATGGGGAGGAAGAACTGCTCGAGGTGCAGCCGATCAGCGACGAACGGCTGTCGCCATGGCGGATTGAGTAGAAGCGAAAAGAAAATCCCGATCCGATCCCCGCGCCCGCAGGATATCGGATCGGGTTTTTTTCTTCAAACCAATGCTCGATGTGGTCTTGAATTCCAGATCGAGTTCGACGCTAAATTTGCGGCGGCGTGATAACGCTGATAACTTCCGCGGTTTCCTTGCCGCTGTTGCGCCAGGAATACGGGGTCCCCGCTGCGAGATAGACGCTGTCGCCCGCGCTCAGCTTGTGCGTTTGTTCGCCGGTCGTAATCTCGATCTTCCCGTCGAGCACGAACAGGAACTGTTCGCCGTAGTGCGAAATCGGCTCGTCGCCGGAGGAATAGTCGGACGGCGCCGTTATTTTCAGCGGCTCCATCTTTTTATTGGCGATGTTGTTAGCCAGATATTCGGTGGCGGACTCGCTTTCGGTGTAGAATTTCCGGCCTTCGCCCTTTCGAACCACCGAGGCCTGACTTTGCTCGATTGAGGTGAACAGATCGTGCAACTGCAATCCCAGCGAGGTTACCATCTTCATCAGGGATGTGAGAGAGGGCGATACGGATCCGGTTTCGACGCGCGAGATCAGCGCTTTTGAGTAACCGCACTTGTTCGACAGTTCCTCAAGCGTCATCCCCTGCGAAACCCTGATGCGTTTGAGTTCTTTTCCAATGTTCATGTTACCTTGTTTCTCCTTTTGCATGCTGAAACCATGTAGAAACCATGTCAGTAAAATGGGGGACTGACGACCTTGAGCGAAATGGTTTTACCTTTTCCAATCCCCCTATAACAATGAGGGGACGACGACCTGAAATGGATGCTGTCACCAGCGCCGAGAATGAAGCGCGCGCCATTGACGACAACCTCGGCCTTTCCCTGCAGGATGTGAAGGAATTCTTCTCCCTTATGTCCGGTGCATGTGTTGTCATTCAGTCCGTTGTTCAAGGAGATCAAAAGAGGCTGCATCTTCTTCGCGTATGCACCATTCGTAAGGAATTCTATATCCTGCCTGCCATCCATTTGCGAGAACCTTCTCCGTTCGTCCTTCCTCACAATAACCGGCTCGTCACCATCGCATGAGGCGAATACGTCATAGAGCTTCAACTCCAGGGCGGCCGCCATTTGCGCCAGCGACGTGATCGAAGGCGAAACATTGTTATTTTCAACCCTCGAGATAAGGGCCTTTGAATACCCGCACTTTTCAGATAACTCCTCCAGAGTCATTTCTCGTGAGAGGCGGGCTTGCTTGAGGAAATCCCCCAGCTTCTGCATCTGATCGTTCTCCGCTTGGACTCGAACATGAACTGCCGCGATCTGGTCGTGCTTCCACTGTCTCTATCGCCGCCCGTAATGTCGGTGTTGCTTCGGCGCCTGTCTCACCACCTCCATGTGTCCACTCAGCTCAGCGGCGGCGTCGTCACCACGAGAGCCGATGTTTTTCCCTTTCCGGGATTGCGCCATTTGCGTATGTTTGCCGAAACGACGTACAAGCTGTCTCCTTCGTTCAATTGCGCCGTTCGCTCGTCGAAGGAAACCGCCAATTTGCCCTTCAACACATACCACCACTCCTCGGCTGCTTTTTCTTCAGCTACACGCTCCGTTGCGGCGCCGGAATCGAACGTCTTGATCACGGCGTCCATCTTGCGCCCGCCCGAGAGGAAGCAGAGATTTTCGATTTTGATTCCGTCACGGGTAAGGAAGGATTCGCGGCCTCCCTTCTTGACGACCGAGATCTTGCTGCCCTCGATCGAGGCGAACAGCTCATGCAGTTTGATCTGCAAAGCGGCCGACACCTTCATGAGCGAACCGACCGACGGCGAAACGGAATCGTTTTCGATGCGCGAGATGAGGGCCTTCGAGTAACCGGTCTGATCCGCCACATCCTGAAGGGTCATCTTCTTTTCGAGACGCAGCTTCTTCAACTTCTCGCCCAGTGTCATGGTCTCCTCCTCATGTTATCTCAACTGCGTCGCACGCTTTCGAATCCGCATCGCTATGCCGCGTTTCCTCCCCAAACGCCGCCGCTCCAGCTCATGCTTGCACGCGCGCCTGATTTTAGCTAATTGCGCGGAGGGGTGATAACACAGAAAGCCACCGACTTGCTCTTTCCGACGTTCTTGAAGCTGTGCGGAACCGAACTCTTGAAGTAAGCGCAGTCGCCTTCTTCAAGCGTGTGCTTCTTCTCACCAAGCACAAGCTCCATCCGTCCCTTCAGTTGCATCGTCCAGATTTCGCCGTTGTGACCGCCGAGTTCGCCGCCGGTGGACGCGCCTCGCTCGACTGTGATCAGCAGCGGCTCAATTTTCTTGTCGCCGCTCTGGACCGTCAGGAATTCGACCTCCGCCTTTCCTCCATTCATCTTCACTTTCTTGCGTTCCGCCTTATGAACCACTGTAGGCTCGGCATCTTTTGCCGGTAAGAACAGGTCATGAGGTTTCACTTCAAGCGCTGATGCGATCTTCAGGAGGGAATTGATTGATGGTGACACGTTCCCGTTCTCGATGCGGGAAATAAGGGCCTTTGAGTACCCTGACTTGGCGGCTACATCTTTTAGGGTGTATCCCTTTTCAAGCCGCACTTTCTTCAGACGTTCTCCGATGTTTACTTCCATTTCCTTCTCCCTTTTGGTTTCTGTTTATTACCTCCGCTTGAACCCATAAGCGGAAAGCACCTCTACGTATCCTGCACAATTTCCGGCGCGGCTGAAATTCAGTGACGGAGACGGCGTGAATGCCGTGAAACGCTCAGATCGTACGAACTGGGAATGGGTTAGGGAGCGTCTTCTTCTACCGGCATAGGTGTTTTCGAGATGAACAAATATGAACCCGCTTCACAGCGTGCAGCGGCTCCCAGCGCATTCATTCACTGAAAATAAGCATCATAACCACGCAACTTGGTCTTCAGTAATCCTAGCATAGAAAAAATCTTTTGTCAACTAAAAGTTGCATCTGCGTAGAAAAAAGGCGGAACCACGCGGGATTTTGAGACGCGAATATTTTCAACACAATAAAACCCGCTGAAATCCGGCTGATGTTTCCTTAAAACTATTTGAGCTTATTGAACTTAGCCTTCGACTTGCTGCAGGGGAGACAGGTAAGCAAGCGGCAAAGGAGGACGCTCGCCTTTTCAGATTCCGGCGGCATGGCGGTCACGGCTTCGGGCGATAAAAAACTTTTCAGGCGTTTTTAAGAGGCCGCCCGCGGCATGCAAAGAGGGGTATAAGAAGTATTGAAGAAATTAATCTCGGTTGTTCACCATGGGGAAAGATACAGGGGGACTTTCAGTCGTCTCAGATCCCCAATGGCAAAGACTCGGGCCGAGGATTTTGATCCACGCACTCCGCAGATCTAATCACTTCTTCGTCTTCGGACTTTCGCCACGTCATAAGCAACTGAAATTAGAGACTGCCCGCGGCAGGTAACACCATGACACGTCTCCTCGAGGCAAGAATCTTGGAACTGCAATTCTGACGAATCGTAGTGAGGATGTCTTCAACTGGTCGCCGATAGGGGCGGGTTTCAAACCCGCCCCTACACGTATGTTGCGGGACAAGCTGGAATAATTCTGGGAGATAGTCATTGACTCCCGGAATTGTGATTCGAAAGGGACAAACCATATTTACGAAATGGCGCCTTTAAAATTGTATGGGGCTTGACTCCCAAAGGTGCTTGCCCGATGTTCCAGCCTGGCGCATTCAACCTGCCGCATTCAACCTGCCGTCTTCATTTTGTCCGCTGGACAACCCTCATCGGCCGCTGCGTGTTTGAACATGCGCGTCCCGGTCAGGATGTCGGCCACCTCCTTCATGTGTTCGGCGGGCTTATCCTTTACGAACTGCCCGATCTCCACCGCCCTGCGAATATCAGCCTCATGGACGCCCGCCTCGATCAGATCGGGCACGATCTTATTGAGGCACGGCTCGCAATTAGCCGCCATCGCCGCACCGGCGGCGATCAGCAGTGTGACCTTGTGATCGACCAGCCGCTCCTTTTCCGCCTTCTGTTTTCCGCCACTCTCGGGTTGGACATTTGCGACCGTTCCTGCGCACCCGCATCCATCGCTTGTCATAGTATCCTCCTTTATTTTGTGTGGCATCCTGATTTCGAGGCACCGAGGCCTCACTACTTCGTAATATCGAAATGTAACGAAATATCTCGCGAAAAAAATTTACGCCTTCCGAGCCAGATCAACAACAAGAGCATTCAAATAGTCAGCCAGCTCCTCGAGCTTCTTCTGATTGATCGTGTAATAAACCCACTGGGCCCGCTTGTTTCGTTCGAGGAGACCGGCATTGTGCAGCTCTTTCAAGTGCTGGGATATCGTTGACTGCGCCATATCGAATTGGCCGGTAATTTCATCGACGCAGCAAATCGAGCCGGGTTTGAGCTCGATCGATTCGAAGTCTTTCGGGCAGCAGGCGTACCGGGACTGGTATTTTCTGATTGCCTCGAGCAGTTTCAGGCGGTTCTCGTTCCCGAGCGCCTTGAAGATTTTGACGAGTTCATCCTGTTTCATCGGGGGAGATGCCTTATTTCGCTATATCGCCATTTGCCGAAATTATAGCACCCAATCGAACTCCTGTCAATACCATTTTCAGCGAATTCAAAAAAATCTGTCATGCTTCGCTCGGTTTCAGAAAGCGTATTCAATATGATATAGTCATGGGTGTTCTCCCGGAAACAGGTTAAGAAGATCCAATGACCTCACAGACTCGTCCTCCTGCCATTCACGTGATGGCGAAGCCAAGCGGCGCCGCCTGTAATCTGCAATGCGCCTACTGCTTTTATCTTCAGAAGCAGAACTTGTATGCCGGCAGCAGTTTTCGGATGCCGGAAGACGTTCTCGAGGCATATATCCGGCAGGTTCTCGAGGCGCATCAGAGCCCGCAGGTGACAGTTGCCTGGCAAGGCGGCGAGCCAACGCTGATGGGGCTCGATTTCTTCCATAAGTCCATTGAATATGAGCGGAAATATCTGAAGCCGGGCCAATTCGTCCAGAACACTATCCAGACGAACGGCATCTTGCTTGACGACCGCTGGTGTGAATTTCTGCGCGAGCACAAGTTTCTTGTCGGCCTGAGCCTTGACGGTCCGAAGGAGATGCATGACGCTTACCGAAGGGATAAGGCCGGCCGATCGGTATTCGAGAAAGTGATGCGCGCTCTCGGGCTGCTGAAGCAGCATCAGGTTGATGTTAACGTCCTGACCACGGTCAACGCGGCAAACGCGGACCACCCGCTCGAGGTGTACCGCTTCTTGAGGGATAATGCCGGGATTCAGTTCATCCAGTTTATCCCGATTGTCGAGCGCGACCGGCGCGAGGAAATGCGCCGCGGCGGCTCAATCCCTGGGCAAGGCTGCCTTGACTCGTCTCGATCTTCTGCGGCCGTAACGGGAAATTCGGTGACCGCCGAATCGGTGAAACCTCAGCAATATGGCCGGTTTCTGAGTTCCATTTTCGATGAATGGGTCAGGCGCGACGTGGGCAGAATTTTCGTGAACCATTTCGATGCGGCCCTGGCGTCGTGGGTCGGAGCACCGCCGGCGATGTGCACGACGGCGCCGGAGTGCGGGTTTGCGATGGCGCTCGAACATGGCGGCGACCTTTACTCATGCGATCATTTTGTCGAACCTGCGTCCTACCTCGGCAACATCATGGAGACGCCTCTCATTGAACTCGCCGTTTGTGAAAAGCAGAGGGAATTTGGACGAAGTAAGCGTGATAAGCTCCCGAAGCAATGCCGCGAGTGCGATGTTTTGTTCGCCTGCCACGGCGAATGTCCAAAGAACAGGTTTTCTGAAACAGCAAACGGAGAGCCGGGGTTGAATTATCTTTGCTCCGGCCTGAAATCGTTCTTCGCGCATGTTGATCGCCCGATGCAGATCATGGCGGAACTTCTGCGCCGGCGCCGGCCGGCGTCGGAGATCGTTCAGCTTCTGCAATATGAAAAGGGGGGCGCAAACATCAAAGTTGCGGCGCCCGGCAGAAACGACCCCTGTCCGTGCGGGAGCGGCCTCAAATTCAAGCGGTGCCACGGGAGAGAATAGAGGAGAGGAGAGAGAATGGATCAAATGCGCCCCAACATTGTTTACGTCTTGTGTGATAATTTGGGCTTCGGCGAGCTCGGATGCTACGGCGGCGGCATACTTCGCGGCGCCGAGACCCGCCGACTCGACCGATTTGCTTCCGAAGGCCTGAAGCTGCTCAATTTTGCGCCCGAGGCCCAATGCACGCCCACCCGCTCGGCTCTGATGACCGGCCGCTACTCGATCCGCTCCGGCACGCATACCGTCGCGCTGGCGGGAACGGGAACCGGCATAGTCGCTTGGGAGCGCACGATGGGCGATATTCTCTCGGAGGCCGGCTATGCGACCGCATGTTACGGCAAATGGCACATCGGCGCCGAAAAGGGGCGCTGGCCGATCGATCACGGATTCGACGAGTGGTACGGCATTCCGCGCAGTTACGACGAGTGCCTGTGGCCGGACGACCCGTGGTACGACCCGAGGCGCGACCCCATGTCGTATATTCTCGAAGGCAAGAAAGGCGGCGATATCGAGGCGGTCCGGCAACTGACGCTCGAGGCGCGCCGGGATATCGACCTCGAATACATGAGCCGCGCGAAGGCGTTCCTGAGGCAGAGCGTCGAAGCCCAAAAGCCGTTCTTCCTCTATTTCAATCATTCGATGATGCATCTGCCGACGGTCCCGCGGCGTGAATTCGAGGGGAAGACCGGCAACGACGATTATGCCGATTCGATGCTCGAACTCGATTCCGATTTCGGCGACCTGCTGGATTACCTGGATGCGCTCGGGATCACCGATGACACCATAATCGTATTCTCCGGCGACAACGGCCCCGAAGAGCTTGAGCCCTGGCGCGGCACGGCGGGCTTTTTCGACGGCTCGTATTTCACCGGCATGGAGGGCTCATTACGGACGCCGTGCCTGATCCGATATCCGGGGAAGGTGCCCGCGGGCGGTCAGAGCAACGAGATCGTTCACATCACCGATATGTTCACCACGCTGCTCAACTGGGCCGGCTGCCAGGTACCGTCCGACCGCATCATCGACGGCATCGACCAGCGCGCGTTCTTCGAAGGCAAACAGGAGAATTCGAACCGCGAAGGCTTCCTCTTCTGGAACGGTCCCACGCTGTACGGCGCGAAATGGCAGAACTTCAAGGTGAAATTGATGGAGCAGCGCTACTACACCGACCCGGCGATGCCGATACCGAATCCGAACCTGGTGAATCTGATCGTGGACCCGAAGGAGCGCAAGCCGCTGAACTATCCGCACCTGCATTCGTGGGTGGCTTTCCACATGGGGCTGCTGCTCATCCAGTTCAACGAGAGCGTGCAGAAAGAGCCGCCCATTCCGCCGGGCGCTCCGCTCGATTACACGCCGAAGAACGCGTACAGCTAAAGGATTTGGCGGTCCCGATCATGAGAAAGTAGGTTGCGAAGGAGCGAGCGATGACACTATCTGACATGCGGTCGATCGAGATTCTCGGAGCGAGAGTTTCGTATCGAATCTGGGGAGAAAAAACGGGAGACGCGCTCTTGTGCCTGCACGGCAATCCCACATCGTCCTATCTGTGGCGTCATGTTGGCGAAGGTCTGAGAGATATTTGCACAGTGATTGCGCCCGACTTGCCCGGGCAGGGCCATTCGGAACTCGGCCCGCGCGCGGGCACGTGGGAGGATTTGGAGCAGTTCGTCGAGGATTTTGCCGCGGCGCTCGGGTTGGGGCCATTCAGCCTCGCGCTGCACGACTGGGGCGGACTCATCGGGTTCCGCTGGCTGTTCGATCATCCGCATCGCGAGAAAAATCTGCGGCGGCTGATAATAAGCGATACCGGCTTCTTTCCCGTAGGTAATGACGCGTGGCATTCTCTCGCGAAGATATGGCGGACCGATGGTGAGGGCGAAGCATGGATGGATGCGCTTACGTTCGATGATTTTCGCGAGGTTATGAGAGCGGCGAATGCCTCGCTCTCGGATGAGGCGGTGGCTGAATACTGGAAAACATTTTCTACGAAGGAACGCAGATACTCGAAGCTGGCGCTGTACCGCTCGGGCGATTTTGACAAGATCAGGCCGTACGAGGGCAGACTACAAGCGCTCAAATGTCCGGCGCTGATCATTTGGGGCGAGAACGACATATTCATTCCCGCAGCCGCAGCGCACCTTTTCAACCAGCAGATTGCGAATTCCGAACTCCATGTGTTGCCTGACGCCGGCCATTTTCTGTGGGAGGATGCTCCGGCGGCGACGGTTCGGCTGGTCAGGGAGTTTTTGCTCAGCTATTGAGAGAATTTCATTTGCAGGGGCGCAAGCTGCGGACAAATGTGTCCTCGGCACACGACAGCGTCTCATCCGAATCGTACGGCAGTTAACGGATAACCCGGATCGTAGGGGCGGGTTTGAAACCCGCCCTTACATCAGTTAAGTAAGAGCCCGCATCTGGCGATGCTGATTTCTTTGTGTGGAAGGATTTGTCTTTTTCGGTCGAATCGATATATGATTAGGCGCACCTGACCAGCTTGTAAACCCAGCAAGGGCGGCGGGGCGGGCGTGTCCCTTTTGATCGCGACGGATGATCATGGTGGAACAGGGGCAGCCCTTGAGACCCTCAAAAAGGAGTTGAGAAAATGGGCTATCTGGAACTGGACGACAGGATTGACGAGGAGCAGCGGGCGGTCCAGGAGATGTCGCGGCGGTTCGCGATGGAAGTCATGCGGCCGGCCGGAATCGAATTGGACAAGCTTTCCGATCCGGCCGACGTGATCGCCGAGGATTCGGTTCTGTGGGACGTTTACCGGAAGGTGCGCGAGTTGGAGCTGCACAAGGCGTCGATCCCGAAGGAACTCGGCGGCCTGCAAGGGGAGCGTGATCCGCTGACCGGCGTTCTGATCGCGGAGCAGATGGGTTATGGCGATCCCGGGCTCGCGATCTCGTTCGGCGTCAGCAATTTCCCGTTTCGGTTCGCCGCAATGTCGCAGGAGCCGGAACTGCAGCAGTTGGCGCGTGACTACTGCGAGGACTCGAAGGCGGAAATGATCGGCTGCTGGGCGTTGACCGAGCCCGAGCACGGGTCGGACTGGATTCTTGCCGGTTCGGAAGACCCAAAATGCGGGCCATCGGTGAAAGCGGTTCTCAAGGGCGACGAATACATCTTGAACGGCCAGAAGGCGGCCTGGGTGAGCAATGGCACGATTGCGACGCATGCCGTTCTGCATCTGGGATTGGATTCCAAGAGGGGGATGGGCGGCACCGGCATCGCGATCGTTCCGCTCGATCTGCCGGGGATAACGAAGGGCAAGCCCCTGAACAAGATCGGGCAGCGCGCGCTGAATCAGGGCGAAATCTTTTTTGAAGAAGTGAGGCTGCCGAAGAAATTCATGTTCGTAGCGGACCCGGACATGGGGACCTACATGGGGCAGAGCATTCTCACCGGCGCCAACAGCGGGATGGCGGCGTTGTTTGCTGGACTTGCGCAGGCGGCCTACGATGAATCGCTCAAGTACGCCAAGGAGCGCGTGCAGGGCGGAGTCCCCATCTTCGAGCACAAGAACGTCAAGCTGAAGTTGTTCGATATGTTCGTGAAGTGCGAGGCCGCGCGCGCTTACGTGCGGCGCTTGTCGCGCTACAACGTGCTTAACCCGCCGGGCTCGCTCCAGCATGCGATTGCGGGAAAAGTATTGTGCACCGAGACCGCCTTCCACGTCGCGAGCGAAGCGATCACGATCTTCGGCGGGAACGGATTGAGCAAGGAATACGTGATCGAGAAAATGTTCCGCGACGCGCGCGCCTCGATGATCGAGGACGGCGAAAACGGCGTGCTGGCATTGAAGGGAGCGTCGCTGCTGTAGCAGATTCGCGCAAAGAAGCGCAGACCCATATCGACAAGGCGCAAAGAAACACAACAAGGTTTTCGAAGGCAGGCTCCATTCCCCGCGTGGTCTTTCGGGTGATTCTATTGGTGGGCCGTGTTGGCTGCCTGATTTTTTGAAACTCGAGCGAAAATGGATAGATGTTTTCGCCGATTGGTATGCGCTCTGTGAGCGTGAGAAACAGCTCATCGAATTCGCATCTCTCTTTTCCCTAACTGGGCTCGTCGCGACTTCTTCATAAGCCTGGTGACATTCTTTATCCGCTCATCATGAAGAAGTGGCAGCTCCTTTTATGGAACCATGGGTATCCATCCGGCTAATGCCGCTCCTCTCCACAGCGGATTTGGCGAGATGTAAAATTTCCGGTTCATTGACCGGCTTATGAAGATATTCAAAAGCACCCATATTCATCAGGTCCAAGTATGATTCGACCTCGCCATAGGCCGTGACGAAAATGACGGAAACCTTGATTCTTTTTCTAACGATTTCTCTCATGAGTTCCATTCCATCAAGACTTGGCGTTTTCACCTCGGAAATGATAAGGTCAAAAGCATCCTCGGAGAGAAGATCCAGGGCCTTCTGAGCATCATTGGCAGAGGTCACTGCATAACCGGCGTTCTGAAAGGTCTTTTTCATTGCTTCGCGAAACTTCCTGTCATCGTCCACAAGAAGTACGCTGTGCGCTGCCTCCATAATTCTCACTTTTTCCCCCTTCGCCGACACCGGCATCCCTCGTCTTTTCCCATGCGTCATCATGCGCGCGCTGCTGATTAATATCTCTTTGGAACCCTTCCGGGATCGATGCACTTTTCGATTTGCAGCAAAGCTTTAAGAGGGAAGGATAGAGGCAATTTCCCGTTTCTTGAAAGGCGCCGAGACAACATGTGACAAGCCCGAACTCCTTCCCAGTTCGGCTGCCAGCGAGGCTGGACGAATAATCGTTTCCTCCGGGACGACCACAACCCCGTTCTCCGAAACAGTAAACCGTTTCCGATCCTCAGCCCAATCATATCCGATCAGTGCGCCGGGAGGAATGATGACATTCTTCCCAATAATTGCACGCCGGATCTTGGCAGAGCGACCTACTCTTACTCCTTCCATCAAGATCGACTGGGAGATGTCTGCATAGCTGTTTACCCTTACTCCAAATGAAAGCACGGAGTTTTGCACGCGTCCGCCACTGATGATGCATCCGTTTGAAATAATCGAATCCAGGACAAGTCCGACACGCCTTCCATCTTTTCCTCCCGCAAACACGGTTTTCGCGGGAGGATATTGCGGGTGATACGTTCTTATGGGCCAGTCCGAATCATACAGGTTGAATTCCGGGTCGACTGCGACCAGGTCCATGTTGGCTTCCCAGTAGGAGTCGATCGTCCCCACGTCCCTCCAATACTTCGCCCTTTTCTTGTTTTCATCGATAAACTGATATGCATGAATGCGGCGTGTGCGCAGGGCGGACGGAATGATATCCTTTCCGAAATCGTTCTCAAGTTCTTCCTTTATATCCCGGGCGAGAACATCGTTCAGCGCGTCGATGTTAAACAGGTAGATTCCCATGGAGGCCACGGGACAACCTCCGTTTCGGCATGCCGTCAAATTTTTGGGCTTCTCGACAAAGTCGGTGATCCTTTGATCTGCGTCCACCTGCAAAATGCCAAATCGGTGGGTGTCCTCCGGGCGCACCTCGATGGCGCCGACCGTGATCTCGGCGCCCATTTTCTTGTGGTAGTCGAGCATCTTCGCGTAGTCCATTTTATACACGTGATCGGCCGAGAGGATGAGGACATATTTCGGCCTGAATCCATTGATTGAATACAGGTTTTGTCTAACGGCCGAGGCGGTCCCGGAGTACCATTGGTCGTTGATCCGCTGCTGCGGGGGGAGTATCGTGATGAATTCGTCCAATTCCGAAGCAAATAAATTCCAGCCGGAATGGATATGTCGGTGCAGCGAATCGGATTTGTACTGAGAGAGGATGAATATGTGCCGGATATTCGAGTTCACTGCGTTGCTCAACGTGAAATCAATGAGGCGATATGTCCCGCCGAACACAACGGCCGGCTTGGCTTGCTCTTTGGTCAGAGGGTACAAACGTTGTCCAGCGCCGCCGGCAAGAATCACGCCCAAAACCTCCCTCGAATTCATGATGGAACCTCCCCCTATTGAGTCGAAATCTTCATTCAGGCGATACTATGGAATCGATGGACGAAAGGATTTCATTTGTTCTCGCCGTGCCTTTTACAAGAAAGTAATCGGCGCCGAACCTTTTTGCGGCCTCTCGATATTCGGGAAAATCGTAACTGGTGAGGATGATGACAGCGACACGGGGATATAGCGCTTTGATTTCCCTTGTCAGTTCGAGCCCGTTTTTTCCGGGTAGTCTGATGTCCATGAGGATGAAATCGGGGCAGTCCCTTGCCAGCTCTCTCAGGGCCTCCACCGCATTTGCCGCATCGGAAATACGCATGAATGGGAACCTCGCCATCAACATGTTCCGTGTCATTTCGCGAAATGCCGCGCTGTCCTCAACAATCAGAGCTTTCATCGTCGGGATTCCTTTCGCAATTCCAAGATAAACTTTACCAGACCTCTGAAAGCATGATATAGTAGGTGAAAACATTATTTCGCTGTACATACCGAAGTACTTTTCAGCCGGCGGGATGAATATTTATTTGGGACCCGGTGTGGTGGGTGGAAGATTTGTCTTTAGCGGGATCGCGCGATGACAGAAAAGAGACAGATTGTCATTGCTGAAGACCAGACGATACTGCGGGAAGGATTGCGCGCCCTTCTGGAGAAGAGCGATGATCTCGAGGTGGTCGGAGAGGCGGAAGACGGTTTCGGAGCCATCAAATGCGTGGAAGAGTCCGTTCCGGACCTCATTCTGCTCGACATCGCGATGCCCAAAATGAACGGGATCGCAGCCATCCGGGATATCAAGCGGCAATCTCCCGAAACGAAAATCCTTGTGTTAACCGTTCACAAATACGAGGAGTACGTGCTCGAGGTATTCCAGGCGGGCGCAGACGGATATTGCCTGAAGGATGCCAATCACGCTGAACTATTGACGGCCATAAGAGGTGTTTTGTCTGGGAAGCGTTATATCAGTCCGGGTATCGCGGACAAGGTTCTGGAAGGATATCTGGAAGGGAAAAAACCGCTAAAGACCGGCTCTTCATGGGAAACCGTAACGCATCGAGAAAGAGAAGTGCTCAAGCTGATCGGGGAAGGCTATAAAAACAAGGAGATTGCCGATTATCTTTGTATCAGTGTGAAAACTGTGGAAAAACATCGGGCTAACATTATGAAAAAGCTCGATCTCCACAATTCGTCGGCCTTGACTAAACTTGCGATAGACAAAGGGCTTGTTACGAAATAGCTCCTTCTTCGTTTGGCCAGATCGCTCTGATGCGGGTTCCCGAGCCTACGACCGACTCGACGCGAAATGCTCCCCCCGAGAGTTCGGCGCGTTCCTTCATGCTGGCAAGCCCCAGGCCGCTGCTCAAGGTGATATCCTTCTTCACTGCCTGAGGGTCGAATCCGATACCGTTGTCCCGGATAGTCAGCTCAATTCCGCCGGGGGTTTTTGAGAGAGAAAGATGAGCCAAGCTTGCTCCGCTGTGCTTGGCAATGTTATTCAGCGCCTCTTGCAGGATTCTTAAGATCACTATCTTTAAAGGCTCGCCGATTTCGTTCTCCTGCACGTCGGTTTGTCTATCAATATGGATGGTAGAGTAAACCGCCTGAAATTCCCGACACAGCCAGCTTATCGTCGGCAAAAGTCCTAAATCATCCAGTATGGACGGCCTCAGGTTTGTAGAAATTCTGCGGGATTCCTCGATAGTTCGCTGGAGGGTCGCAATGATTTGTTTGAAGGACGCCTGGTCAGGAACAGCGCCTTCATCCATGCTCATGACCTGCCGCTCGAGGCTGTATTTGATGGTGGCCAGGCCGGCCCCAACGCTGTCATGGATATCCTGCGCAACCAGCTTCCGTTCCATCTCGTGGGCTTGTATCACTTTCGAAGAGAGGGCCTGAATCTGCAAGTCCGCAAGTTTGTGTTCGGTGATGTCTATGGCCATTTCGAAGCGGACCATGCGCCCATCGGGCCAGCGGATGGCCCTGTCGATGCAGTGGTACCAGTGCCGATTGACCGGGTTTTGGAACTCCCATACGTATGGCTGGCCGATGTTCTCGCCAAAAATGCGATCATTCGTGCAGAACGGGCAGGGGGAATCGAGGTTTTGTAGCACGCGATAACATTTTTCTCCGACGCCCACCCCCCATTGCTCTCTTGCCGGAGAGTTCATATAGAGAATTTCGTGCGTAGCCGGATCGGCGACGTAAACCACCTCATCCAGGCTGTCGAACATTGAAATGAGTTGCCTTCGCTCGGCCTCAAGCGCTTCCTCGATTCGCGCGCGCTCAATAATACTTCCCAACCGTTCGGCTATGGCATTGACGAGATCTCTCTCTTCATTGGCGAACGGCTTTTCGGTCTCTTTCAGCTCGTCCTCCGGATAATAAATCTCTAATGAGCCGATTCGGTCGCCATGCGCCATGATGTCTCGCGCCTGTTTCCATTTGCTCTTTGCGAAATTGGGGGTCCTGTATTCCTTGTCATCCAGTATCACTCGCGCGCAGGCAAGTTCTGAATACCGCAGGCCTGCAGGAATAAGCTCGACTGTGCCCTGCAATATTGTCGCCAACGAGCTATCTGGCTGCTCAACAAGCCGAGAAATGCCGAACAGGCATTGAATCTGCTTGCTATGGGCTACTAATTCCCTCGTCCGTTTCTCCAGCAACTTCTCGACTCGTTTGTGCTCAGTGACATCTTGTCCCGAACAAAGGATTCCAGTAACGGCGCCTGCTTCATCCGTAAGGATTACATTATGCCACGCGACAACGCGCTCCTCGCCGTTCTTGCTCAAGACGCTATTCTCATGATACTCAACCTGCCTTGTATCTCGCACAAGTAACTTTTGAAAGGCCGTCTTCGCGTCCTCTCTGATGCTTTCCGGTAGAAAATGGTCAAACCAATTCTTGCCCAGGATCTCCTCTTTCTCATATCCCAAGACTTCACACGTCTTTCTGTTCGCAAACGTCACCGTTCCCTCAGCATCGAGAGCCAGAAACATGACTTCTGCTATGCCAATATACCTCTGGGCCTTTTCGCTTTCCTCTCGAAGCCCCTTGGCGGCATCCTGACATTCGCTCTGCGTTTGCTCCAGATGCGCCAGACGAGCTTTGAGGGAGTGTATTTCTTCCAAAAGCTGGTTCTTCGTTCTTGCGGATTTCTTCATAAATGCTCCAGCCGAATCCGGACGGTCTCGTTTTTCATCGTATCATATGGTGCGTGAAATGAAAAATTCCGCGAAACGACCCGAATGCGACGCCTGCAAAAGGCGTGGAATGTCTCTGGTTCTGGGAGATTCCTAAAACATCAGTAAACCCAGAGCCATGATGAACATGCCGAGGACTACTCCGAACATAGCGATGTGGCCATGGCCATAACGATGCGCCATGGGAATGAGTTCATCCAATGAAATATAGACCATAATTCCCGCGATGACTGCGAGAAGGGGCGCCAGTAGTTTTTCTGTCAGAAAAGGCATTAATAACAAAAACCCCACAAGAGCTCCGACAGGTTCCGTTGCTCCCGACAGAAAGGACCATAAGAATGCTTTTTTCCTGTTACCCGTCGCATAAAAGATTGGGACCGAGACAGAGACGCCTTCCGGGATGTTATGGATAGCGATGGCAAAAGCTGTGATCGCGCCAAGCTTTACGTCAGTGAGAGCCGTTCCGAATGTGACCAATCCCTCGGGGAAGTTGTGAATGGCAATTGCGAGCGCCGTGGGAATACCGGTCTTCATAATTGCTTCGTCTGTTCCGGCTTCCGAAACGTATGAAGCTACATCCACATGGTGAGGATTTACCACCTCCGGAACAAGCCTGTCGATGATGCCAATGAACACGATTCCGATGAAGAAGCCGCCGAAACCCCATATCTTGCCCGCGCCGGCCACCGCTTCAGACAGCAGTTCGGCAAACGATATGAAAATCATCACACCTGCTGAAAAACCCAGAGAGAAGGAGAGATAGGATGTTTTCGGTTTCTTGATGAAAAAGGCGATGATGCTTCCCACGCCTGTGGCAAGTCCTGCAACGGTTGTCAGCAATAGAGCTTGGCCAATGTTTCCCGCCATATCGATTCTCTTTTGGCGCCGTCTTATCCGGTGCTGCGAAGCGATACCGTAACCCGGCATTGACATCTAAAATAGATTATTCACAACGGTGGTCGATATGGCTCAGCATTCGCATATCGCATTCTTCAATTTGTCACCCATCTCGCGTTTCTTTCCGACTATATCACTCTTCGCATCTCCGCGTCACCCCGACCCCACTACATGCCTAATGCGAAAAGAACTGCTCCTATCGAAAGCCCGAAGACAAGATTAAAGACTTTGATAAGGGCCGAATCCCTGACACTGTAAGAAAGCAGCGGGAGCATCCCGTGGCCGTCCTGAACAAACGAACTCGTCAGAAGTACGGAAAAGGGTATCAATCCTTGCGCATACATCATCACAAATATCATGTGAGGCCCTGACTCCGGAATTACCCCTATCAGGGCGCCGATCAAGAGCACCCACATCATGTGTCCCCGAATGAACGACTCCAGGTTCAAATAGGCCAGACCCCAGTGCACGAAAAGCAGAGCGCCGAAGGTCCAGAAGAAAACCCGGAACAGGTGCCTCTTGATTATGTGCTCCCAGATATGGTCGTGCAGATAATGTTCAGAAGCGCCGGCCGCAACATACAGAGAACACAGCGACAATATTATGAAGGTGACGCGCTTCCAGTTCCAATCAGGAGCGCCGATTATTCCAAATGTGACTAGCACCAGGTAGGAAGTCAATAGGATAAGTAAGAGAAACCGGGTAAAGGAAAGCGAACGCAGATTTTTTGACAGGTTTTCAGTGGCAAAAATTCCGGCAAAGTCTTCGGCGTTTCTATCGGACACGCAGCGTTCGCACTCTGCTTGAAGGCATGCCTCACGGGGAACGATCCGAAGAATAGGCACAACCTTGTCGGTTATCCAAGCAAAAACGACTCCGAAAACAAAGAGCAACCCGAAAAGCACCATGGCGGCGCCCGGGAACTGGGCAAGCATCACAAATGCCTCGTCCCCGGAAGTAGCTATCATGCCGCCGACGACAGCGCCAAAAGAGATCATTCCGTGAACGTAAAGCGTCACGTTCATGAAAGCGCCCAGGCAACCGGGGGTGGAACCGAGGAAGGAGGTCAATACGTACTGGCGCCACCGGCCACCCTCCATCATCTCTGATATCCTTCTGTTGGTGGCGATATCAACAAAATCCACCAGAAGCATCATCACAAACACGAAAAAACTGACTAGCAGCGCCTGTCTGAAGATTGAAATGATTTCCATTCACTTTTCGTCCTCACACGTGTCATGCCGCTCCTCGATCCCTGAGGGGGCGTTCTCCTTCATTTCCTTTTTGATAACCCGGTGAATGATGCGGATGAAGTTATTGGCTGGACATTCGGTCATTCCCTTCTCGGCAATTCGCAGCGCCGCATCAAGTTCTCGTTTTTCCCGATATGCCCTGGCAAGAAAAAGATATGCATCGCCGAAAGCCTTTTCTTGTTTTGTGTCGCGGTCTTGTATCTCTTGGCCTACAGCAATTGCTTTTTGAAGATACGGTATTGCTTCGTCATATCTCTTCCATTTGTCAAAATAGAGCTGTCCGATGGATTGATACAAGACGGGACTGTGCGGGTTATTCTCAACGCCTCTCTTAAGGAAAGCAAGGGCCTTCTCAGGCTCTCGGGCAAAGTCAGCCAGGAAGAAGGCACATGTGGCATACGCATCCACATCGAGGGGGTTTATGATGGTTTGGATGCGGTACCATGGGATGAGTTCTTGAGGGTCGCTGTGACGGGCGGGTCCGGGTCGATAGGGTTGGAGGTTCCGCTCCAGATCTCCGAAAACTCCTCTCCAGTCTTTTTCTTTAGATGGAATCAGTGTGGGACCACCGCATTGGTGCTGTGCGAAGCCTCCAAGATCATGTTCGTGCTCATGCATGCCCCCCGCCCTTTCAGTCGTGGTGAAGGGACGATAGGTAATGCCATTGTGCAGGTAATCTATTGTCTTCAACCACAAATAGGCGCCCAGGTTAATACGGAATTGTCCCAGCAACGTCATCGGCATTGAATGGCTCACATGGTGGAGTTCTTCGCTTCCAAATGCTTCCGTTATTTCCAAAGCCGGTTCCGCCTTCTTCGCGAGCAACCCGGCTACGCAGGTCAGTGCCAAACACGCCGCACCGACTGACAGTTTCTTCCAAAGAAGCATCCCCAATCCCTCCTCCTACAGCGGTAGTCGGCGAAAACGCAGATGGCCCAGGACAAGAAAGATAACGGTGTAACTCAGTGCATAAAGAGTCATGGCTGCCAGTGCCCATGCCGGCGCCGGCGGCCAACCATGGATCACCCTCTTCGATACGTCAAAAAGGTCGAGGTGAGGAAATATCCAGTACGCTGCGGTAATCAGCTTTTGTTGCCATGGATTCAGGGAATCATGGACGATGGTCGCGGTCCGCGTGAACATCGATGCGCCCATGCAGAGGAGCAGAGAAATCGTCACATTAGCGGCATGAGTGAGAACGAGGGAAAGGCAAAGCGTCATCGAGCAAATCAAAAATAACGAGATCCATTTGAGATACATGTATTGGAAGAACATGCCGCTTAGCGGAATGCCAAATCCGATGAAAACAATTGCGGCCACAGTCAAAAACATGGCCAGGGTTGCAGACGACAGTTCCACGGCTCCTAAAAACTTTCCCACCAGGAACTGGAATCTGCCAACCGGTTTCGCAAGCATCGGATACAGCGTGCGATGCTCAAGCTCGTAAGGCAACTGCCTCGCACTCACGAGAACCGCAATAATGACGATAAAGACATTGATGCTTGATAGGCTCACATCAATCATAAATTTGCGGAGCTCGGGCACGTCGAAAGCATTAAAGACGCCCGTTACCGCAATGATGATGCTCGAAAGGATCAGGATCACATAAATGTCTTTACGCCGGATGGCCTCAAGCAGCACTGCCCGGCCAATGGCGAGTTCGGTAGAACCGACGGCAGCCATGGTGTCAACTCCATACGATTTTTGAGCAGAAGGGCTGTCATGTGACTTTGTGTCCAACAATTTCCATGAAATAATCCTCGAGGGAGTCCTGCTTGCCCTCCATCTCCAGTATCTCCCTCGTTGACTTTTCCTGGATCACCTTTCCATCAACAATCAGTATGACCCGATCACACAGCTTGGCAACTTCGGAAAGCTCATGCGAAGAGAAGAATACCGTTTTCCCCCTCCTTTTGAAATCTCTCAGGATGTTGCGCAAATCCCGGCGGCCAAGGGGGTCAAGTCCGGAAGTCACCTCGTCGAGTATGAGCAGGTCAGGGTCGCCCATGACTGCCTGAGCCAGCCCAACGCGCTGCAACATGCCCCTGGAATAATTGTTAAGCCGCAATCTCTCGAATCCTGCGAGTCCGACCTGGCAGATCAAACGGGGAATGAGTTCCGCCATTTCTTTCTTGCCGATTCCCTGAAGTTTGCCATAAAGCCGCAGGATTTCCCTCGCCGTCATGAAGGGATAATAGAGGGCCACCTCCGGCAAGTATCCTGTCCGAGACCTCGCGATCTTGGAGCCGGCTTCGTATCCCAACACTCTAGCCACCCCGCTCGTGGGGAAAATGAAACCCATGAGCGCCTTGATCGTTGTGGTCTTGCCGGCCCCGTTCGGACCGATGAAACCGACTATCTCGCCCTCATGAACATTCAACGTGAGGTCATCGACGGCAACAATCGCCTTCTGCTTGCGAGCCCCCTTGAAAACAACCCTCATGTGTTCAATTTCCAAAACCGGTGCCATTGTTCAGCCCCTCATTGAATTCATGGAACTCGCCCGAATCTTGACTGAAGACATAACGCCGCGAACCCTTACGCCTTGGCCGCCATCGTCCGCGCTACAAGTTCCCGGCTTGGGTTTGCCGGAATCCGCTGCACACGCGACAACAGGATTCGACTATCGGCCACGACACACCCCCTGCCCTCGGGATAGACGATCAGGGGATTGATATCCAGTTCGACGATTTCCGGGTGATCGGTAACTAACTGGGACAGCCGGAGGATACAATCCTTTATGGCATCGATGTCCGACGGCGGATTGCCGCGAATCCCCTTGAGAACGCCGTAAGCTTTGATTGAACTTATCATCCTCTCTGCGGTAATTTCCCACATGGGGGCCACGCGAAATGTAACATCCTTTATCGTTTCAACAAAAGTGCCGCCCAGACCAAACATGCAAATGGGTCCGAATTTGGGGTCCCTACTGGCGCCCAGGATAACCTCTACGCCTCCCGGCGCCATTCTTTCGACGAGGATTCCTTTGATTGTCGCCGAGGGATTATGTTTCCTGGCATTTGTAATTATTTCCCGGAAGGCCCGCAGCGCCTCATCCACGGTCTTGATTTTCAGGCGAACTCCACCCGCGTCGAACTTGTGAACGATATCGGGGGAACAGATTTTCATGGCAACCGGCAGGCCGATCTCCTTTGCTGCACTTTCGACCTCCGATTCCTCTTCGATGAGGACACTCTTGAGAACCGGAAATCCGTAGCACTGAAGAATCTCATTTGCCTCATTCTCCGGCATCAGATACTGATCCCTCTCGCCGAGTTTATCTCTGATCAATTCTGAGGCCGCTTCAAAGTCTGCAGCCACGCGGCGGACTCCCCTTTTCTCGAGTCTGAGGCGATTTCCAAAACGCTCCATCGAGGACATTGCCCTCACGGCTTCCTCGGGAAAGGCGTAATTGGGTATTCCATTCTTTTCCAGGTATCTCACTCCCTCCGAGACATCGACGACCCCCATGAATGAGCACAGAAGCGGTTTGTCAATCCCTTGCCCCACTCGCGGCACGATTCGCGCTGTTTCCATAATGTCGGACATGGCCTGCGGTGTGAGGATTACAATTGCCCCGTCTACTCCTTCGTCCTTGAGGATATCCCGGATGGCATCTTCATACCGCTCGTGTGTGGCATCCCCGATTATGTCCACGGGATTCTCTATGCTTGCGGTTTTCGGCAAATGCTTCTTGAGTTTCTTTCGCGTTTCTTCCGTGAACGAGGCGAGCGCCAGCCCATGACGAATTGCCGCGTCTGTGGCCATAATGCCCGGTCCGCCGGCATTGGTGACTACGGCGATTCGATTTCCCTTCGGCACCGGTTGATTGGCGAAGGCGATGGCGCAGTTGAACAGCTCTTCGGTTCCTTCAACCCGCTGAATGCCGGACTGAAGAAATATGGCATCGTAGGCCAGATCGGACCCGGCCAGCGAACCCGTATGGGAAGCGGCCGCGCGGACACCCTCCGGCGAGCGTCCGGACTTGATTGCAAGAATGGGTTTGTGCGCTCCCCATGTGATTTCCTGGGCCGTTTCGATGAATTCGCGGCCGTTGGTGATGTCTTCCAAATACATCAGAATCACATCGGTGTGGGGGTCGTCCTTGAGATAGCGGAGGAGGTCGGTTTCATTCACATCGGCCTTATTGCCAAAACTGACAAACTTGGAGAATCCGATTTCCTCGCCCTCGGCAAAATCGAGCACAGCCGCGCAGAGTGCGCCTGACTGTGATATGAAAGCTATATTTCCTGCTTTCGGCATCTTGCGGACAAAACTGGCATTCATCCGGACGTCGTCGTTCGTGTTAATGACGCCGAGGCAGTTGGGGCCGATCAGTCGCATCCCGTGCTCCTTGATTGTTCTCTTCAGCTGAGCCTCCAGTTCGGCGCCGCGACCCCTGATTTCTCTGAAACCAGCGCTAATGACAATGAGTCCTTTCGCTTTTTTCTGCGCAGCGTCTTCGACAACGGAGGGAACAACCTCTGCAGGCACGACAATGACGGCCAAATCGATTTCATCGGGGACATCCATGAGACGCGGATAAGCTCTTACCCCGTACACGGATCTGGCCGTAGGATGAACGGGATAGAGCACCCCCTGATATCCCGCGTTAAGGATATTCGAGAAAACGGCTAACCCCACGCTTCCCGGACGATTTGTCGCTCCGACTACTGCGATCGCCTTCGGGTTCATAATGAAATCGATGTCTTTAGCCATACGCGTTCCTTATGCGACCATTCAGGTCTTTCTACCATGAAACGATTTTGCCTGATCCCCTTTTCTGAGAAACAAGACATGCAAGCGATCATGTCCGACTCCGTCTTTTTCCTCAGTATGCCATTTCGGTGTTATTCGCGACCAACTCGGCGATTCAATGAGACATGACATCAGCGGGACGCTTCCTCATGGTGTCCGCCATCGCAAAGAAAAGGTCGCTGTCGCGAAGCACTCCAACGGGCTCCCCTTTGTCCATAACCAACAGACTTTGAACCCTGAGAGACAAAAGCCTGTTCGCAGCTTCTATGAGGTCTGCGTCCGCGGCGATAGTCGGAGTCCGTTCCGGCATCAGGTCGCGGACTTTTCGTGACGCCATCTCGCGAACCATCATGACGAAACTGCCCAGGCAGACGGAAGGCTCAAGATATATCGAATCGGCAGTGCTCGAGCGGTCATCGGATAACCGCAGGCAAGGAGGCTGCAATCCGCGCAGGAGATCGAAAAGTCCGATAACGCCGACGATCTTGTTGCGTCTATCCGTGACCAGCAGGGAACGGAGCAAGGTTTCCCTGCGCTTCGTCGCGTTTATTGTACTTGCAAAGAAACGGCGCATCGCCTCGACTGCCTCGGCCACGGATTGATCCTCATGGATGGTTCGAATGAATGCTGATAGCGGCTCCATAAAATCTTTTACCCGACATTCCCGGATGGATGTCCCGTTCTTCTTATCAAAGGCTTCGCGGATTCTTTGTGCAAGAAAGTCAATGCTGGAAGGCTTGGTCAGAAACGCAAACACCCCCTCACGCCATCCCTCGAGTGCGGAGTCAAGCGATCCGTATCCAGTAAGTATAATAGCCTCGACCTCGGGGGTAAGCTTCTTTATCCTGCGAAGCGTTTCGTGTCCATCCATTCCCGGCATCTTTATGTCGATGACCACTACGTCGACCCGGTGCTGTCTTACGTGCTCTACCGCCTCGTCTCCGCTTGATGCAGCGATAACTTCGAAGCCGCGCTTCTTGAGAGAGGCTGTTGTGGTGATTCGGAAGCGATCCTCATCATCGACGATTAAGACTGTGATTGGCTTGCTCTGTCCCATGCTCGATCCCCCATTCTGGAATCCCCGCGACCCGTCGGCCTGCGCGCCGGGAACAAACATCGGTGAATGGCTCCCACGCCGGATGTGATGTATCCGGTTAATCTTCCTCTACGCTGCCCGGTTCAGCCTTCGACCAAATTGAATACCATTCGGCGCCATGTATCGAACCCGTTTTGTGGGCGGCGGCATTCCGGATGGTATCGGCCAGAGTATCGGTGTCGCACGGCTTGCTCAGGTATTCAAACACTTCATCGCGAAAGGCTATGAGCGCCGACCGCATCGTCCCGTGTCCGGTGAGCATGATCACTTCGAGGTCCGGCTTGAGGGCCTTCATTCTGTGGAGAACCTCGTTACCGTCCATGCCTGGCATTTTCACATCGAGAACGACTACGTCAACCTCGTCCCTTCTTATCTCTTCGATGGCCTCGGCTCCCGTGGCCGCGGCTCTTACTTCGAATCCGCGTTTCTCAAGATTGGTTTTGGTTGTGGATCGAAATCGATCCTCGTCGTCCACGATCAAAACCTGGATTATACCCTTCTTCTTCATGACTGAATGCTCCTTTCAGCGTGTTCCCATCCGCCCGGAGGCCTCACAGGCAACGTCTTAGCCGGTGCTTCTCGTGCCTGCGGTCAAGGGACGATCCGTGCCCTCGTCGACCTCCTCACGGCGGGCCACCTCTTTTTTTGTTTGTTTCCTTGCAAATGCCTCCTCCACCTTCGCTTGTATTTCGGAGATCGTCAGCGGTTTCAATAAGTAGTCAAACGCGCCCAACTTCAATCCCTCCACTGCTGATTCCACGGAAACATGACCGGTGAGCAGGATTACCTCAATGTCCGGGCGCTCCTGTCTGATCCTTCGCAACAACTCCATCCCGTCAATCCCGCCGGGCATCTTGATGTCCAGGAGCACCACATCAATGGAACACTCTTCCAGTATCTTCAGCGCGTCCGGCCCGTTGCTACAAATCGTTGTGTCCATTCCGCGCTTGTCCAAGAGTCTCTTGGCTGTGGACAAGAACCGTTTTTCGTCATCGACTATCAACAAGTTTATGGAATTCATCTTGCCACCCCCCCTTGTTTGTGAATCGTTTGCCAGTCTTTGGCCTTTCTGGGTGGGCCAGCCACTGGGAGGCGGACAGTGAAGGCGGTGCCCGCATCCAATTCACTCATAACCGTTATCTGTCCGCCCAGGTTTTCCACAATGCCGTAGCAGGTGCTCAGGCCAAGACCCGTTCCCTGCCCCACAGGTTTAGTGGTAAAGAACGGGAGAAAGATTTTCTCGATATGCTCGGGAGCGATGCCGCAGCCATTGTCGGCCACCGTCATCATGATGTCATCCCCACTCGACCGCGCGGTGACGCGAATTTCCCCCCCGTTCTTTTGTTTGAGTGCGTCGATTGCATTATTCAGCAGATTGAGCAAGACCTGCTCAAGGTGGGCTGCGTCGCTTTGGAGCAGTGGCAAATCGGACTCGAATTCCTGGATGATCCGGATGTTTTCCATCTGTGCGCGGTGCTCGATCATGCCGACCAC
The DNA here is from genome assembly GCA_003598085.1 of Candidatus Abyssobacteria bacterium SURF_5. Classification (NCBI taxonomy): domain Bacteria; kingdom Pseudomonadati; phylum Candidatus Hydrogenedentota; class Candidatus Abyssobacteria; species Candidatus Abyssobacteria bacterium SURF_5. Next base: position 7,468 of record QZKU01000106.1, on the reverse strand, counting down.
GCTCGGTATCAATGACCGCAAGTCAGTGGGTTGTATCGTTGCCTGGTCTTTTCGCGCGAATCCCAGAAGACCCTGAATTATCTGTTTGCATCGATCAATTTGAAGTCCTATCTGATCAATCGATTCGCGAAGCGTTTGAATATTTTCGGTATTATCAAGTTTTCCATCCGCTTCAAGCTCGTCCAGAATGTCTTTTATCAAGGTCTCTTCCGACTTCATCACCTGAAGCGGATTGTTGATTTCGTGAGCCACGCCCGCGCTCATCTCTCCCACCTCAGCCAACTTGCCCGCCATGATCAACTGGCAGCCCATCCGGCGTCTTTCAAGGTCGCAGACCGTCAGTTGATTGGCTACTTTGGAGGCGAGAAGAAAGGCGGTCGTCACCACTATGGCCCCTCCGGCCACGATAATATAGAGTCCGATAAGCACGGCTCGTATGAGCGACGCATGGGCGTCTGCGACCTCCTGACGAACTACCCAGAGCCAACCGGTTGAGGGTAATCGTCCCGTGGCGTACACATAACGCTCTCCCGCGTGATCTTCGGCTGTAAACGAGACGATGTCGCTCGCTTCGACTTGATAGGTGGCTCGGTCAGGATCGGTCTCCATGAGACCTCCCCCCGAACGTCGCCGCGTCTGGAACAGCCCATTCTCGTTGACAAGATATGCCTCTCCGGTTTTCCCAATTCGTATGTTTTCAACAAGGTTGTTGAAAAGGAACGTGTCGATGGTCGCCCGCAAGTACCATACACGATCGTTCTCTTCCTGACGGTGGACGATAACGAAGTGCGGGATATTGCGGTTGCCGAGAAATACGTCTGAAATGTAGACGTCCTTTTCCTGAGCCTGAGGGAACCACTCTGCCTGAGCGTAATTCCTGCCCTCCAAGGAATACGGCCCCACATAAGCAACGTGGATACCATCGTCATCGAAGACCCCGATATCGAAGAAGGTCGGCGAACGCTTCTGCAATTGATCGAACACCTCGGTCAACCGTCCCTCAGATGTGAGCTCCTCAAAGCTGTTGGCGCAGGCAACCTGTTGAAGGTCAAATGCGCGCTCTCGAAAGAATTGCTCGATCAGGTCGCGATGCCCTTCGGCGATATACGCGAGTTTTTCCTGAACACGTTTATGAAGGTTGGTCGCGTAGTAGTATATGAGGGTCCCAAACACAAGCATCATGGTGAAAAACGGAACCAGGAGGACCCGAATCAGGATCATCCTCCGAATATTGTTGAAATTCTTAATTTCCATGGTGCAAAGCCTTTTCTATATCCGGCATCCGATGCAATACGGAAGGCGCTTCAGAACGCGCCGCTTTGATGGATTATGCCTCCACTTATGAAGTTACCCTAATTCTTGAATCGGAAACATTAGGTATAAGCAGTATTCTCCCTCCTCGTATGCAAGTATTATGTGCGCCTTTCCCTGTATGGCCGACTGAGCTGGGTGAATCCCGCGAAACGCGGGACTTTTGGCGTGATGGCATGTGGGTAACTCGCAGAGTTATACAACCGTCCCGGGAAGGTGTGAAAAACGCAGCGCGCTTCTGTTGCTGTCCATCACGCGTCATTTTCCTCGACTTTAGTACCTAATCTTTTGTAAAATATGCAGGCTTGACGCGTGTCGGATACACTCAGTCGTCGGACACGTCATTGCGACCATCGGAGAGTTTCTCTATAGCCGCAGTTGTACGGGCTCGGAAGCGCGACCGCTGGGGTCTGTCGGAGAAATCAAGGTTCGGAATTTTCTGTGGGCGAATTCATTGCGCCCGCGTGCGCGAGGGATCGCGCCCTGCGAATGTGATTCTTTTCAGGCGAAGGGGACTGACTTCATTTACGGAATTCATGAGTGTCAGCGACTTCCTTAAGATCTCGCTGGCCACGTTTCGGGTCGGAAGTCCCGCGGCTCGCGGGATAGAATCGCGTCTGTCCCCGAAGCCAGCTCCTCGAGTCCCCAGGATTTTGCAGAACAATTTCCCGAAAGAAAGGAATTCTCGTGAGACTCGACCCGGAAAAAACTGCAGCTTTTCAGTTTGACAGGGGACCGGTTGGATGTTTGCTCATCCACGGCTTCACCGGCTCGCCTTTCATGTTTCGCGAGTTGGCGCAGTATCTGGCCGAGAGGGACGTCACGGTTCTGTGCAGGCAGTTGCCGGGCCACGGGACTACGCCTGAGGAGATGAGCCGGACGGACTGGCGCGACTGGTACGGCGCGAGCGTGGCGAGTCTTGTGGAATTAAGCTCGAAATGCGAAAAGGTGGTGGTCTGCGGCCAGTCGATGGGCGGCACGCTCAGCCTGCATTTGGCGGCCCATCATGCAAGCGGGAACAAGGTGGCCGGAGTCATTACATACGGCGCACCGATATATATGAAGAATCCTCTCCTTCCTTTTCTTCCCTTGATAAAGCCGTTCGTTAAGTATATGCATTCTCCGGCGCCCGACGTTGCGAATCTTGAGGCTCGTCCGGAGGTGTTGAGTTACGACCGCGTTCCTCTGCGATGCATCGAGTCCCTGCTGGATTTGCTCGACCATGTGAGGAACGACCTGCGTGACGTAACGGTTCCCGTCCTTTTGTTCCAGGGAGTAATCGACCATGTTGTTGACCCTCCCAACGTTCACCTTATTCATCGGCTTCTCGGGTGCGACGACAAGATAGTCGTAGAGCTTCCGAATTCCTGCCATATGATCCCTGTCGATTACGACAAGGAGCTGGTGAAGGAAAGAACCTATGAGTTTGTCCGGCGCGTGACCTGCGCATAATAGGAAGCGCGTCGGTCGGGAGTCCCCTCTTCAAGCTTTCTCGTTCTGTGGATGCTGCTTAGCGGCGGTCGACGGCGATCTGGCCCGATCGCATGACCAGCTTGATTGCGGATTTGTCTTGCAGGATTTTGATGTCCTGCGTTGGGTCTCCATCTACAATTAGCAGGTCCGCTTTCTTGCCCGGGCTGAGAGTGCCGATCTTGTCATCCATGCCCAAGGCCTCGGCGCCGATGCGCGTAGCACTGATGATCGCATCCATCGGGCTCAAACCCAATTGTTCGACGAATATCTCCAATTCCACGGCGTTGTCGCCGTGAGCCACCCCGGGAGACCCGGGAAAATCAGTGCCTGCGGCGATCTTGACACCGGCGTCGAAAGCGTTGCGGATGGACTCTATGTGAGCCTTATGGCTTTCTTCCGCTTTCCTCATTGCATACTCCCGCACTCCCGCAACGCGTCCATATTTCACAATGGCATCGACGATGGCGAAGGTGGGCACAACGACCGCGTTTTTCTCGAGCAGCAGATCAATCGTCTTTTCATCCAGATAAATAGCGTGCTCAATCGTATCGACTCCATTTCTCAGAGCCAACTGAATCCCCGCCGGGCTTTGCGCGTGTGACATGACTTTGAGTCCGACGCGGTGAGCTTCTTCCACGATGGCCGCGACTTCCTCATCCACGAATTGAGGCTGGGCGGGCGAATCTTTTTCGGAGAGCACACCGCCGGTCGTCATGATCTTGATGACTCCGGCCCCCTCGCGAATCTGCTCGCGAGCGGCTTTGCGACAATCATCCGGACCGTCGGCGATCCGGGAAGAGAAGTACGGGCCGGCAAGCCATTCGCGCGGCAGCATATGGAGGTCTCCGTGGCCCGCCGTTTGGGAAATGGCGAGGTTGGAGGCGACGATTCTTGGGCCGGGAATAGTCCCTTCTTCTATCGCCCTGTTCAGCGAGATGCTTAAATTCGAACCTGCGCAACGGACCGCTGTGAAACCCGCCTCGATGAGATTCCTCACATCCGCGACGCCTCGAGTGGCTCTCAAAAATGGAGGATCCGTATAGACCAAAATCGGATTATAGCCGCGAATTCCCATCAGATGAAGATGCGCGTCGATAAGGCCGGGCATGACGGTCTTGCCCGCGGCGTCGATGCTTACCGCGACGTCTCCAGTCTTTAATTCCGGCCCGATATCTTTAATGGCGTCGTCTTCGATCAACAGGTCCACACCAAGAGCCGGTTTTCTTGCAATGCCATCAATTAGATTTGCATTCCTGATGATAGTCTTCAAGCTGGTTTCTCCTGAAGGTTGATGGGACGCGGAGCTGGTAAATCATATCAACGTAATGCAGTACGCAAAAACAACAGAACTGCAATCTCATGCCGTTGCAGTGTCATTCATTCTATCATACAAAGAGTTTAAGCCAACTGTGAGTCAGAGAACCTGAGAACCCTCAACCATGTCAGGGTCCATTAGATTCCTCTGTGGTTGTTACTGTTGAGGAGCTGGGCAAGGCTTTCCCGCCATTTGCATGCTACAAAAGTGGAGGCCTGCCTTTCCGGCCACTGACGGATTTCCGGCCGACGCTGTTTCTTGGAGTCGATCATAACCGATGTCATGGCCACAGTTGGGGGAAGTAACCGCCATCCCAACAGGTCTACAAACATTCCAAAGCTGATTACAGGACGAGTTGGTCGAAGAGTACCACCATTCTTCTTTCATACCAACTGTTAAGCCTGAAGCTTTCAATGAAGCCATTATGTCCGCCATACCGATGGATCACCAGTCTCGTCAGGTGATTCAGCTCGAGCCGATGAAAATCCTCGATCGGAATGATGGGATCGTCTTCCGCTGTGATAATGGTGGTCGGGACGGAAATATTCCTGAGCATATCATCTGTAACGGTATAGCCCTCGAAATATTCGAGCGCATCTTTATAGATGCTATACTGTTTTACCAGTTCCTCTGTGGTGCCCCGTATACTATCCTTTATAATACCCGCAAAATTGTAGGTCGTGGAAAAGAGGGACTGTTTCCTCAGAAGGGATTTGCGCCATTTTTTCAGGAAATAGGCGCAGATCAATCTGTTGCGATCAACCGCAGCGGTTGATTTGTCCGGGTTGAGCAGCGGGCTGACGCAGATGACGTGCTGCAGATTTTCGATGCGGGCCGTCGCGCAGCGGCGGGCGATGCGAAGAGCGAAGTTTCCCCCAAGGGAAAAACCGGCCAGAAAAGCCGGGCACCCCTTTTCGCTGCATGCCGCTTGACTGACGCAGTCGAAGACTTCATCCAGATGCGATGCGTAGAAAAGCCCCTCATTGAGATGATGGCTGTCGCCGTGATCGCGATAATTGAGCCGGAATACGCTATACCCATGCTCGTACAGGTACCTGCCTGTACTGATCATATAGGGCGAATCCGAATCTCCCAGCCAGCCGCTCAGAAGGATGACAACGCCTTTGGCTTCGGGGTGGGCGGAATAGTGGCCGAGCAGGCGAACATGGGCATCCGTTTCGAGTATTACTTCCCGCGCGGCTGAAAGCATGGGATTTTTTCCCAGCTTGCGCAGCTTGCTGCCGCCTAAAAGGGTCTGAAGAGTAGGGTGCTTCAAAAGAGGCGGTGGAAGAAATTCCTCAGTCTTTGAACTGGACCGGGTTAATTCCCCGCTTTCATCCGGCTGGTTCTCGTTCATACCCATCCCCCCAGTCCTGCGAGAGCATCTTTCCATACAAGCTTTCTTTCTGATCATTATACAGCTTCCCTGCCTATGTCGCGCCACTAGACAATTCCGTGGCCAGTGGCGAAGATGGATGAGTGTGTCTGGGGAACCGCTGGGGAAATCACCTGAGGCTCTTTTTCAGCTTCTTGAGAACCCCCCACTGAACCAGCGGGCGTCTTCAAAAGTCAAGGCGTTAAACGGTTGCTCTTGAGGAGCAGGGGAAGTTTTTCCTTGCTTTTTTTCATTGACCTAATTCGTGTTCCAAGAATTTTGGTTGCGGCTTTGCTGCGGCGCTGTGATCTCCTGTTCGTGTTTTGAAGTCACCGGAGAGGCGGGCGGAGAGCCGCGCGGAACTCTTGATTGATTGACAGACATAAGAGAGTCTTCATATAATTTCCCTTACAGATGTCGCCAGTAAGAAAATTATTGAAGAGGAACGAAGCATGAATGCAGACGCCGTAAAGGAACTCGCGCTTTCGCTCGATGCGGATTGCGCGGGCATCGCGAGCCGCGCGGCATACAGTGCGATCGAGCCGAACGCCGACCTGGATGTCCTGGTGAAGGGTGCGAAATCGGTTGTTGTTTTTGGGATCTGGATGGGAGACGGCGCGATCGAGAGCCCGAGCGAGGTTGTTCAGTCGCAGCACCTGATGATCATTTACGACGAGATGAACCGGATCGCCCTGAAAATGGCGAGAGAACTGGAGAAAGCCGGCCACCGCGCCTCGACGATTCCGCCTCATCTGCCGATCGATATGAGCGACAAAGGCAAAGGATTGATCGGGCCGGTTTCCCTCAGGCATGCCGCCGAGGCGGCCGGCCTCGGGAAGCTGGGGCCGAATCGCCTGCTGATCAATCCCAGGTTCGGCGCAAGGCTCAGATTGGCCGGGCTGGTGACCGACGCCGAGCTTGCACCCGATCCGCTGCTGACCGAGTCGCCGTGCGACGGCTGCATGGAGTGCGTGCGCGCATGTCCGGTTTCGGCCATCAAGGAAGACGGAACGGTGGACGTGGTGACGTGCATGCGCAATAATTTCCCGTATGGATTATCGAATCTGATCAAGCGGCTGTCGGGGCTCACCATGGAGGGCTCACCGGAGGATTGGAAGAAATTCATCAAGAGTCCGGATTTCTGGAATTTCTATCAGGCGCTAAGCCTGGGACTGTTCTACTGCTGCTTCGAGTGCCAGAGGAGCTGTCCCGCGGGAGAATTGATGGGCCGCTGACGCAGGGCCGGAAGCTCGCCCGATTCGAACAGCCAAGCTATCCTCTTCGGTTTCGTCCCGCCCGTCTTCGCATCTCCTCTGTCTTCGCCGGCCCTTCCCCCACCCTTTCAGAGAGGCGCCGGCATCGTTCTTCGCTCTCGCGCAGTGCCTCTTCCGCTCGCCTGAGCTCGGTGATATTCAGGCAGGCGCAGGCGAGGCCGGTAATATCGCCGTTACGGTCGCGAATAGGGAAAGCGTCTTTGTAATAGAAATAGTTCGCACCCGCGATAGTGACGCTTGTTTCCTCATGGGCTTCGATCCCCGTCTCCAGGACCCGGCGCTTGATCTCCATGATGTGACGCGCCTGCTCTGGCGGAAACAGATCAGCGTCCGTCTTCCCCAGCATCGCTTCCGGAGGTAAATCCGGATGGAAAGTATAGACGCGGTTGTACCGGAGCTGTTTGTCATGCGTGAAGACGACGACCGGAGTGTTCCTGAGCGCCAGCTTCACGATTTCAATCTCATCAACGGAACCGGCGGCTTCCTTGAGCCGTTCTCTTTCCGCCTCGAGTTCGGCTATTCGATTGCGCAATTTCTGAATTTCCGCCCGCAGTTCCTCTGATTCTTTCGACGGCATTTTCTTGTCTCCTGAAGAACCTGGCTGCTATTACGAAATAATTTATGGTTCTTCTCCGATTTAGTTGTTGCCTGAGAATGCCTGTATGACTTTAAGAGTAAAATATCGGTTGTCATGGAATCCGAAGGCGCGTTTGGAAATGC